>CAYVUQ010000029.1:0-11588 GCA_964454915.1 uncultured Puniceicoccaceae bacterium | reverse complement strand
AGATTGGGATGTAAAAACTCTAGTAGTTGATAAACAAGGTGTTAAAGATTCGATAGCGATTTCGATAGCGATTTCGATAGCGATTTTGATGAAAACTGGTGCCATGCGGGTACGAACCTTCGGTTCGAATCCGGTTATGGTCGATGTTCGCTTTGCGAAGGCCGGCCCTCTCGCCACAGGTTTGCGGTGCAAACCAGCGGCGGATGGCGGAGAGGATGGGATTCGAACCCACGGAACCGCTTTTGGCGGTTCACCGGTTTAGCAAACCAGCGCATTCGACCACTCTGCCACCTCTCCTGATCGAAAGGGCGGAGTGTTGGGAGGGGCCGGGGCCGGGTCAATCCCAAACCGCGATTTCGGCTTTCGCCGCCGGGGCGGTTTGTTCTATCGTTTCGTTCCGATGGAAGAAGCGATTTCGATCCGCAAGCTCCGCAAGGTGTTTCATTCCGGGACGCTCCGTCAGTCCGCGGTCGTCGCCCTTGAGGGGCTTGATCTGCAGGTGCGCCGGGGCGAGGTGTTCGGGCTGCTCGGTCCGAACGGTTCGGGCAAGAGCACGACCATCAAGATTTGCCTGGATCTGGTCCGTCCTACGGCGGGAGAGGTCCGTCTCTTTGGCGAGCCGGTCGCCCGTCCCCAATCGCGGCAGCGGATCGGCTATGTGCCCGAAGCACCATTTTTCTACGGCTACTTGCGGGGGAGGGCTTTGGTGGAGTCGATGGGCCGTCTTTCGGGGCTCGCGGGTGACGATCTTCACGACCGTGCGGAAAGGGTTCTCGCGGAGGTGGGGTTGGCGGATGCCGCTGACCGGTCGATTCGGACGTATTCAAAGGGGATGTTGCAGCGGTTGGGACTGGCCCAGGCACTGGTGCACGATCCCGATCTGATCATTCTCGACGAGCCGACCGCCGGGGTGGACCCGATCGGGGCGCGGGAGATTACGGACCGCATCCGTTCGTTGAAAGAGGAGGGCAGAACGGTTCTCCTGTGTTCGCATCTTCTCAGCCAGGTGGAGTCGGTGTGCGACCGGGCGGCCATCCTGCACCGGGGGCGGAAGATCGCGGAGGGGTCCCTCGATTCCCTGTTGGAACGGACCGGACGCCGCCCGGCACTCGTCTTCGAAAAGGCGGCGGACCTGGCCGAAGTGCGGGCGCTGGCGGCCGGGGCGGGCCTGGCCGTTTCGGAAACGGCAGTCGGCGGGCGCACGCTGGAGGAGGTCTTCGTGGAAATGGTACAAGGCGGGGCGGAGGCGACCGGGAAAGGGGAGAGCGAAACATGAAACGTACATCGCCGGTATTGCTGATTGCCCGACACACCTGGTCGGAGGTGGTTTTGTCCCGGGTCTTCACGATCTTCGGGCTCCTGGCGGCGGCTTTGGCCTGTGGGTCGGTCTTTCTGACGAATTTCCATTTCGGCTCGGCGGAGATCCGGTTCATCAACGACCTGGGGCAGGGGGCGATTTCGTTGTTCGGGTCCATTCTGGTGGTCACCCTGGCGGCCCAACTGTTTTTTCGGGAAATCGAACAGCGAACGGTTCTTCCGATCCTGGCCCGACCGGTCAACCGTCCGCGTTTTCTGCTGGGGAAGTTCCTCGGAACCCTCGCACCGATTCTGGTGTTTGTGCTGGGAATGCTGGTGCTGCTGAGCTTGCTCCTTTGGTGGCGCAGCGGCAGTCTGGATATCGATCCGTCGCTGAACCGGGTCACGCTGGGGGGGGCGTTGGCGGAGGCCTGGACCGCCGGGTATTTCCAGATGCTCAAGTTCTTCGTGCTGGGGGCGATGGTCTTTGCGGTGGCCTCCTTCGCGCAGTCCTTCAGTTACACGGTCTCGATGGGGTTCGCTTTGTTCATCGCCTCGCATCTGGTCCATCTGGCCATCGATTTCTACCGCGAAGGGGAGGGCACCCTTGCGCGAGTGGCGGGATTTCTTTTCGCGACCGTGCTGCCGGACTTCCGTGTTTTCAACGAGCCGACGCCCGATCCGCATCTTTTTCGGGTGACCGGTTACGCGGCGGTTTACACGATTGTTTTCCTCGGTGTGGCGGTGGGATTCTTCCAACGTCGTGAACTCTGATCCGATGGCGGTGTTTTCTCGAAAGACGGGCGGCACCCTTTCTGCGGTGAGGATTCCTCCATTGCTCCTGTTCCTCGGGGCGAGTCTGCTCGTCGGATTGGCGACCCTGCCGCTCCACCGGAGCATTAGTCCGCCGGCACGGGATCTGGGCGTCCTCGAAGGCATGGGGCAGACGGTGATTATGGGAACTCTTGGTGGTTTGCGGGCTCTGGCGGCAGATTTTCTGTGGCTCCGTGCGACCTACCACTGGCAGGAGCGCAACCTCGGTTTGACGGAGGCAACCGCGCGGTCGGTGACCCGTCTGCAACCGGAAGTCCCGTATTTCTGGATCGAGACGGTGCGAATCATCACCTTCGACACGCCTGTCTGGCGGTTTGGTGCGAATCGCAGTGCACCTGCAGGGGTGGAGCGTCGCATCCGCCGCGAGCACGCCGAGCGCGGGCTGGGGGTGTTGGACGAAGCGGAAAGATTTCTGCCCGATTCAGCGGCCATTCCCGCGGAGAAGGCGCGGATTCTCTGGACCGTTCTCGACGAGCCCGACGATGCACAGGAGGAATACCGGCGCGCTTACGAAAAACCGGACGGAAGGGCACTGCACGCCCGGCTGCGGGCGGTGATTCTGATGGACCTCGGGCGAGACCGCGAGGCGACCGTCTGGCTGGAGCGGGTGCTTGGGGAGATTGATCCCCGGGAAAGCCCGGCACAGTACAGCCTGATGCGGAGCTACCTGGACGAGCTGCAAAGCGGGCCGGGAGGGGAGGGCTGATGTACGGAGCCTTCGGCAAGCGGGCCTTCGATCTTGTGGCGAGCCTGGTCCTGTTGATTCTGCTCGCGCCCTTTCTGCTCGTTCTGGTCCTTCTGGTGGCGGTGTTTCTCGGTCGCCCCGTTTTGTTCTGCCAGGAGCGGCCCGGGAAGGACGCACGTCTTTTCCGCATCCTCAAGTTCCGCACGATGCACGACCGGTGCGGCACGGACGGGTGTCCGCTGCCCGATGCGGAACGTCTCGGGCGGTTCGGTCGGTTCCTGCGTTCCACGAGTCTGGACGAGTTGCCCGAGCTTTGGAACGTGGTCCGCGGCGAAATGAGCCTGGTGGGTCCGCGCCCTCTGCTCCCTCGTTATGTCGAACGCTACAGTCCCCGGCAGGCCCGCAGGATGGAAGTGCGTCCGGGGATCACCGGATGGGCACAGGTCAACGGTCGCAACGCGGTGGATTGGGAGACCCGTTTCGAGATGGATGTCTGGTACGTGGACCACCTGTCGTTTGCCCTCGACATGGGCATCCTGGGCAAGACTCTCCTTAAAACCGTGCGGCGCGAAGGCATTGCGGCGGAGGGCTCGGCGACGATGGAGGAGTTCATGGGGACGGAACCGGACGGACGAAAAGGGGAAGCCGGGGAAACGAAAGACTCGACCGGGAACAAGGAGTGCGTATGACTTGTGCCATGGAGGCGAAGAGACCGGTAGTCATGGCGACCCTGTATCGGCTTGTCCGAGCGGTGTGGCCCTCGGTGCTTCTTTGCGGATTTTTGGGTCCGGGTGTCTTTGGTGCCCCGCCGGTCAGGGAGGAATACACCTGGGACAACCCCGTTTTCCGCGAGCGGTTCACGGGGAGCTATGGCGTCTTGTCGGGAGTGGAACCGGCCATGGATTCGGAGGACCGGGCTTTCCTCCGGGAGAGGATTCTGCCGCTGATCGCGGAGGAACCGGGAGAAGCGCATCGCCTTTTGGCGGAGAGGCTCAGGGAGAGTGCTTCGGCACCGTTTTACTTTTTGCTGGGCAATCTTGATCTGGAGCAGGGAAATCTGGAATCCGCCCGGAAGAACCTGCAGGCCGCTCTCGGGTTGTATCCGGATTTCCGCCGCGCCCGTCTCTCGCTCGCCCTCCTGGAGTTTCGGGCCGACGATCCGGTGGCGGCCGTCCCCCACCTGCGGGAGGTGATTCGTCTCGGAGGCGGGGACGACCAGACCTATGGCCTTCTGGGGTATGCTTATCTGCAGGAAGGCTACTGGACGGCGGCGGCCCGCGCCTTTGAGAACGCGCTTGTTCATCGCCCCCGGAGTGCTGATCTACGCCGGGGACTGGCCCACGCCTATCTCCAGACCTCGCGCACGGCGGAGGCCGCCGAGGTCATCCGCAAGTTGTTGGCGGAGGACCCCGGAGATTCGCAATTGTGGGAATTGCTCGCCAACCGGCATCTGGCCGAAGGGGATATGGTCCGAACGGCGGCGGCTCTGGAGGCGGCGGAGCGACTGGCCGGGGCGAGCCCGGAACGCCTTCTCTTGTTGGGCGGTGTCTATTCGGGGCTCGGGTTGCCCGAGCAGGCGTCTTCGGCATACGGGAGGTTGTTGGATTTGCCGGTCTCCGAATTATCCTTTGAGGATGCCCTGGAGCCACTGTCGCTGATGCTCGATCAGCGGGAGTGGGCACGGGCCGAGGACTATGGTCGGCGTCTTCGGGAGCATTTCGGGCGTGACCTGGACGCCTCGCAGGCGAACCGTGTGAACGCCGGACTGGCGGTGGCCCAGCTGAACCTCCGTCCCTCGGAGGCGGCGGCGCGCACAGTGTCGGGATACGCCACGCACTTTCCGATGGACGGGCTGTTGTTTCTTTCGCTGGGCGACTACCAGGCCGCGAACGGGGCGGTTTCCGACGCGCTCCTGTCGTATCGGCGGGCTGCGGAAGATGGGCACCTGCGCTACGAGGCACTCCTGCGGCTGGCCAACCTGTTGGTGGCGGAGGGCCGCTACGGCGAGGCCGTGACCCGCTTCAGGGAGCTTCAGGAAATCCAATACCGCACGGAAGTTGCCCGGTTCATCGGGCGATTGGAAGGGTTTATCCGGTAGGGGGATCGGGGGATGGATATCGGGGGATAGAATCCCCCGGCTACTGGTATTGATGAAGGTCAGGCACTTTTCGCTGAATCGGGGGATAGAATCCCCCGCCTACTGGTATTAATCGAGATCACGCCCCGTTCGACCGGGGGGGGTGGTTCTTTGGGTTCGACATTGGGAGCCGGATTCCATTGGCTGCCCTCAAAACTTTGTGAAAAGGGATCGATTAGACGAACGAATCTTCCGGTGCTGTCTTGCGGTGGTCGTCTTATTAATGGTGTCCGGGCCTCTCGCCGGTGCGGCGGATTCGTCTGCGAGTGACTGGCAGGTTTTCCGCCACCCCCGGGTGGTGCTCTTTTTTCCTCCCGACTGGCAAGTGGTCGAAACTCCGGTTGCCGGGGTGGCCGAGGGGATTTCCCCGAAGACCGGCGCGGATGATTCCTATCGTGAGAAACTCGTCGTTCGCGTAGAGCCGTTCGCGGCGGGCGGTTCGACGGCGGACCCCGGCAAGGTTCGGGACGTTGTTCTGCGGGATCGTGGTGCAACGGAGATTGTCGGCGAAAAGGCGGTGCGCCGCGGAGGGATCGACGGTTTTGAATTTGAGATGGCGAATGGTGGCGGGGAAGCCGAAACGCGTCTGAGAGTGTTTGCTTTCGTTTTGGGGAAGCATCTGTTCATGGTGGAGCAAACCGGAGTGGGTCCGGACATGGGTGGATTCGCGCCGGTTTTCGACCGAATCATCGAAGGGATGGTTCCGTTGCGGGAGATCTATCCCGAAAGCTACCAGCACGAACGCTTCTGCCTCCAGTTTCCGTCTTCCTGGTCGGTCAAACGCGGGCTCCCCGGAACTGCGGTGGCGGTCATCAGCCCCAAGAGCGATTCGAGAGACAAGTTTCGGGAACGGGTAACGGTCGGATTCGAAGCACCGCCGGGCGGGATGGGATTCCAGGAGTACTCGAACCGCAATTTCGAGGTGCTGTTGACCCGCCTGAGGGGAGCGAGGAAGATCAAGGAAGGTGAGATCAAACTTCCCGTGGGCACGGCGCGGGAGCTGGAGCTTTCGCACACCGGGAGCGGCGAAAGGACGACGCTGAGGGTTGTCATGTTCCAGAGTGGCGGCCTCTACTTCAATATGATTTGCTCCGGGCAAGAACCGGATTACCAGCGCTTCCGTCCCATGTTCGATGGTATCCTGAATAGTTTTGCATCTCCGCGCGCACCCGTCCATATTGGAGAATCGTGACGGGTCTTCTGCGCACATCGCTGTTTTTTTTCCTGCCGGTTTTCGGGGTCCTGACGTACTACCACACCCGGGTTGCGGAAACGCAGGTCGAGCTGGAGCAGAAGCAGGATTTCCTGAAAGCCATGGAGCCGGTGCTGGCTGAAGCGTCCGCAGTGGTGGGCGAGGCTCTCTCGGCGGGTTCCGCGGGCGAACATGACATGCCTCCGGTTCTCGGGGCGGAGGGTGTCATCCTGCTGGAGGTGCTCCAAAACGGTTCGGAGGTGTTGCGATTTATCGATTCCTCTCTGGCTTCCTCCCCGAATTGGTCGATGCTCCCGGATTCTTCGGTGAGACCGGAATTCCAACCCGGTTTTCTATTGTCCGTGCCGTCGGGGCAATCCCTCAAAGTGCTTCTTCTGGAAGACACGGCGTACGACAAGGAGGCGCAACCGGTCTTTTTGAAGGTGTATGTCCGCGAGGCGTCCGCAGTCGGAGACGAAAGCTGAGCTTGCAGTGCCCGCCGCTGCGTCGGAAGAATCGGGAGTTTCCATGCGGATATCGTGCACCAAGTCTATTTCGGCCAGTAGAGGCGTTCGCCTGCAGCGCGTAGTGTTCCGGGTGCTGGGACTTTTCGGGTGCGGGCTGGCGCTCTCCACCGGCTTTCTCCACGGCGAGCCTTCCGCGCGACCGCCCGATCCGGTCGAGGAAGCGGTTTCGGGTTTCGAAGAGTCGATCCGATTGAGGGAACGCCTTTCCCGGGAGCGTCTCCGGCATCGGCGGCAGGTTGAAGTGCTGGAGTCGGAGGTCCGGCTGTTGGAGAATGAGATCGCGGAAACGCGTCGCCGGATCGAGGAGGCCCGTGCCTCACGTTCGGAGGCCCGGGCGAGACGCGAACGTTTGCTTGCGAGCACTCAGGAGGAGGAGCGCAAGCTGGGCGCACTGCGCGAGCTGGCCGAGGAATTGCGGCCCCTGCTTGCGGAAATCGAGACCGCCCTGCCTCCATGGGTCGGGTCCGGTCTCCCTCCCGCCGACGCCCCTCCCGGGGAAACTTTTCGCCACCTTCTCCGGCGGCTTGCCGACAACGAAGGAGTCCGGGTGCGCGGCTGGGAGGTGGCCGATCCCTCCGATCCGGACGGAACCGTGCTGGTGGACCTTCTGGAGATCGGTTACGGCGGCGCGTTTTTCTGCTCGCCGGATGGTTCGTTCGGGGGACGTTTCGTTTTCGACGGGCAGGAGTGGAGCCCGGAAGTGATTGAGGAGTTTGCCGCGCGCGTTCACGGTGCGGTTTCGCAGCAGGAGGGGCTTGCCGAACCGGGTTTCGTGTCCCTGCCGGTCGCGATCGGAGGCGTGCGGTGAGGGCGGTGCTCGCGCTTCTGATTCTTCCGCTCCTGATCGTTTCTGCTGCGGAGACTCCGCTGGCCGACGTGGCCGAAAGCGGTCGCAAGGAAGCGAGGGACGCACTGTCGGATCTGCGCTCGTTTCGGGAGGAGTCCTACGCCGTGCAGAAGCCTCTGGAAGAGAAGATTCTGGGGCTGAGAAGCGAGATGGCGACCTTGCGGGGGGAATTGGACCATTTGCGCGAGGCGCGCGATTCCGGTGATGTCGCACTGGCCGAGATGGAGGAGGAATTGTCGCGGATGCGGGCCGAACGGGAGACGGCGGAGTCGGTGCTCGCGGAATTGCTGGCGGTATGGACCGGGTCGGGCCTGTCGTTCTCCGATCCGGAAGCCCGGGCTGAGGCACTCTCTTTGATTGAAGGGGGAAGCCTGGCGGAAGGCGGCGTGGGCCGATTGGGGTCTTTACTCCGTGGGATCGCCGTGGACTTGCGTTCTTTGATCGGGGGTCGAATCGGGCCGCTTTCCGTTTTCACAGGATCCGGGCGGCGGGTCACCGGAACCGGGATATTTCTCGGACCGTTGGTATTTCTTTCGGGGGAGGGCGACGGTGCCACCGGAGTGGTCGATCTTTCCGACCCGGATTTGCCCCGTGTGGTTCCCTCTCCGCCGGATGAAGTGCGAAGGATCCAGGAAACGCTCGCCAGCCGTGGCGGGATTCTCCCGATCGATCCGACGGGTGGGGCGGCCCTGGCACTGCGCCGCAGCGAGCCGGGACTCATGGGGGAGATTACCCGCGGTGGGATATGGATCTACCCCATTCTGTTCGCGGCAGCCGTGGCTCTCGTGGTTGCTATCGTGAAGTGGATGTCCATCAGTCGGGTCCGCCGGTCCGCCCGCAGGGGTCGGGCCGACTTCGCAAAATGTTCCGGCGACGACGCCCAGGCCGCCTTTCGAAGCCTGAAAAAACGGCAGGCACCCTTGCTCATACCCTTCTGGGAGACGCTTTTCGCGCACCGGAGCAGCGATTCCGAGAGCAGGGACGACCTGATCCACGCCCGGTTGATCGAGATTCGGTTGCGTCTCACCCGGGGCCTCGCCGCATTATCCGTGATTGCCGCCACCACGCCGCTGCTGGGACTTCTTGGCACGGTGACGGGCATGATCTCGACCTTTCGCCGCATCACGTTGTTCGGAGCGGGCGATCCCCAGTCGCTGTCCGGCGGGATTTCCGAGGCTCTTTTGACGACGAAGTTTGGTCTGGTTGTGGCGATTCCGACCTTTTTAGTGTATGCCTTCCTTTCGCGCCGCGCCCAGGGGACCATCACGGAGCTGGACGCCTATGCGCAAAGCGCGGTGGGTGAGCGTCAATGAGCCTCCAAAAGCTCCGCCGTTTTGACAAATTCGAAAGGCTTCGGTACTTTGATGGTTTTTAATTCCTGAAACAGAGCTAGAATTGTATTCATGTATCCCGACGATCGTCGAGAAAACTGGTTCCGCGGCCAAGGGCATTGGGCGGAAATCCCCGAAGAAAAATGGAAAAGCTGGCGTTGGCAGATGGCCAACCGCATCAGCACCGTGGAGCAGCTTGAGAGGTATCTGACGCTGACTCCCGAGGAAAAGGTGGGCACCCGATTCGCCCAGTACAAGCTTTCCCTCGGGATCACCCCGTATTTCTTCAATCTGGTGGACACGGAGGACCCGGCCTGTCCGGTGCGGAGACAGGTGATTCCGCGTGCCGGAGAGAGGCGCACGGCACCGGAGGAGCTGCTGGATCCGGTGGGGGAGGAAGGTTCCATGCCGGTGGAAGGGTTGGTGCACCGCTATCCGGACCGCGTTCTCTTTCTGGTCACCGACCAGTGCGCTTCCTATTGCCGCTATTGCACGCGCAGCCGCCTGGTTTCGAATGCCCAGGACTACAATTTCCATCCCGGATTCGAAGAGGGCCTCAACTACATCGAGAGCCATCCCGAGATTCGCGACGTGCTTCTGAGTGGTGGGGACCCCCTGCTCCTCAACGACGTGAAGCTGGATTATCTGTTGGGCAGGCTTCGTGCGATTCCGCATGTTGAGTTCGTGCGCATCGGCAGCCGCATCCCGGTGTTCATGCCGCAGCGGGTCACCGACAAATTCTGCGACGTGCTCCGCAAGCACGGCCCGGTTTGGCTGAGTATCCATGTCAACCACCCCAGGGAATGCACCGAGGAGCTGTACCGGGCTTGCGAGCGCCTGTCCTTTGCCGGAACGCCGATCGGCAACCAGTCGGTGCTCCTGAGCGGAATCAACGACGACCCGGAGATTTACCGATCCCTGATCCATCGTCTTCTGATGATGAGGGTGCGCCCGTATTATCTCTACCAGTGCGATTTGATCACGGGCAGCGCCCACTTCCGCACCGAGGTTGAAAAGGGGATCGAGATCATCCGGGCTCTGCGGGGCAACACCACGGGCTACGCCATACCGCAGTTCGTGATCGACGCACCCGGAGGGGGAGGGAAGGTCCCGATCAACCCGGATTATGTCGAACGGATCACGGACGAGGACATCGTCCTGCGCAACTACGAAGGGCGTCTTTTCAGCTACCCGCTCAAGCCGACTCCCGACAACCCCATCGTCGAGGAACCGGCACTGGAGGCGTGTTCCTGCGCGGAAGCAAGCTAGGCGTTTCCTAGAGCCAGCCCTTCCGGCGGAAAAAGAACACCATGATCCCGGAGAAGAGGAGCATACCCCCCAGGCAGATCGGATAGCCCCAGTAGGAATTGATGAGGGGCATATTCCACGGACTGACTTCCGGGTTGAAGTTCATGCCATACACGCCCGCGACGAAAGTGAGGGGGACGAAGATGGTGCCGATGACGGTCAGCAATCGCATGGTACGGTTGATCCGCTGATCCTGTTTGGCCGCGTGGAAATCCTGGAGGTCGTGGAGCATCCCACGCGCGTGCTCGACCCGCTCGGCCGCACGGCGGGAGTGGTCCAGCAGGTCGCGCAGATAGACGCCCATCGACGGAGCCATGACCTCGGGGGACAGGTCGTTGAGATCGTGGATGGCGTCCCGCAGCGGGAACGCGAGCCGATTGAGGCGGAGCACCAGCCGTTTTTTCCGGTAGATTTCGTCCACGGGAACCGGAGTGTCTTCGGACTCCTCCATCATCTGCTCCTCCAATCCGACGACAATTTCCTCGACGGCCTCCGTCAGCACAAGAAGGCGATCCACCAGGACATCGATCAGCGCATAGGCGAGAAACGACGAACCTCCGGCCCGGAGTCGTCCTCCCTCAACCTCCAGCCGACGGATCACGGGGTGGAAAATGTCTTCCCCGTCTTCGGAGAAGGAGATCACCAGATTGCGTCGCAGGACGATGGAAACCTGTTGTCCCTTGGGCCGGGTGGCGGTGGGATCGAGTCCGACCGCGCGTCCCGTGAAGAACAGCTCGCCCTTGTTGATCTCGACCTTTGGTCGGGACCAGGCGCACATGACGTCTTCGATGGTCAGCGGATGGAGACCGACCTTTTCTCCGAAGGCCCTGATCTTTTCCGCTGCGTGGACCCCCGTGACATGGATCCAGATATCGTCGTCATCTGTTTTCGAGGCGACAGCTCCGGCGCGTTCGGGATCGTCGGTGTTCTCCAAAGCAACCCGTTCTTTGGAGAACCGGCGTATCTCGAACTCGGTATGGCAATGCCGCGAAAAATCGCTGGGGATGAAAGGAATGTCCTCTCCGGGCGGCAGTCCGATCCGCTGGATGCGGTCGTGCAGCATGGTGCGCTGACGGTGCGCGGCAGTCGATGCGGAAGACAGACCGCTGCGATCCGTGCTTTGTTCCTCGTTTGCCATGTTCAGCGGATCGATGCGAAGATCATGCGGCCGCCGGAGGTCGGGACGATGCCGACGACCTCGGCCTGGACCTTCGTTCCGATGAATTCCTTCCCGTCGTTGACCACGACCATGGAACCGTCGCGCAGGTATCCGACCGCCTGTCCCGGTTCCTTTCCGGGTTTCAGCAATTCGATGGCGATGGAAAGGCCGACATGAATCTCTGGATTCAGGCTGTCGGCCAGATCGTTCAAGTTCAGCCACTGGATGCCCTCGAACTCCGCCAGCCGTGCGAGATTGAAGTCGGTGGTCAG
>CAYVUQ010000028.1:7015-11589 GCA_964454915.1 uncultured Puniceicoccaceae bacterium | reverse complement strand
CCTTTGCGAGGGTGCTCTTGCCGGTGCCGTTGGGACCCATCAGCGCGTGGACTTCGCCCTTGGGAACGTCGAGGGAGAAGTCGTTGAGAATGGGCTGGCCTTCGATGCCGGCCCGGAGGTTCCTGATTTCGAGTTTACTCATGATGTATGGTGTTTGGAAAGGGGTGTGTGTGGCTCGGCGTCGATCCCGTCGGCGACGCCGGCGAGATTCACCTCAAACTTCTCGGCGCGGAGGCCTTTCGGCAATTCGGCTTCGATCATCTCGCGGACACGGTCGGAGAGGACGATGTCGTAAACCGCACCGGATTTGCGGCAATGGAAATGGGCAAAATGGGGATTTTCGTCATCCACCGCACAGTAGCGGGAGGATTGGCGCTGGAAGTTGATCTGGCGGACCAGGCCCTTCGCGACGAAGGAATCGAGGCAATTGTAAACGGTGGCCAGCGATATCCCTGGCATGAGCGAACGGGCTCGCTCGTGGACCTGTTCGGCGGTCGGATGGTCTGTTTCCCTCCGCAGAACCTCGTACACGACCCTCCGCTGCCGGGTCGGACGCAACCCGGTCGAAGAGAGAATCTGTTCCGAATCGGATGATTCTGGCTTGGAATGTGGCATATTTTCGGGAAGAAACTTCTTTGTCACCTTGGAGATTTTTCGAGAATCGCAAGCCAAATGAGAATTAATTTTATTATCATTCCAAATTTTGAGGAGAGAGCCGGGGGAGTGTGTCCGCGGCGAGGGGGGGCTGTCTGATGCCGCGAGTTCTGTTCATTTGCACGGCGAACTACTACCGCTCGCGTTTCGCGGAGGCTGTTTTCAACCACCTGGCGAGCAAGCGTGGGTTGCAGTGGACGGCCTTTTCGCGGGGAATCATGCCGGAGGAGGCACCTCCGGGTTTGTCGCCGCACGCCGCCAACGGACTGCGCCTTGTCGGGGTGGACCCGAAGTTCATATCGAAGGAGAAGAGCCCCCTGTGCGACGCCGATTTCGACGCTGCGGACCGGGTCGTCGCTTTGAAGAAGGACGAGCATGAACCGATGTTGAAGGAGCGCTTCGGCGCCTTTGTCGGACGGGTGGAGTTCTGGGACGTGGGCGACCTGCCGTTGCTTTCCCCGCCCGAGGCGATGCTGGCGATCAAGGAGAACGTGGAGAAGCTGCTGGACGAACTCGCAGAGGGGGGAGAGGCCGACTAATGGCCCGGATGAACTGGATCCGGCACGCGAGCCGGGCCGTGATCATCCGCGGGGGGCGTATGCTCGCGATCAAGATGTGCGACCGGAGCGGCATCTTCTACGTGTTGCCCGGCGGCGGGCAGCGTCACGGGGAAACCATGCGTGACGGTTTGCGCCGCGAGTGTCTGGAGGAGATCAACCTGGAGGTCAACGTGGGAAGGCTGATCTACGTGCGGGAATACATCGGGAGGAACCACGGCTTTGCCAAACAGCACCGCCATTTCCACCAGGTTGAGACGGTCTTCTCCTGCAGCATACCGGAAGGTGCGGAACCTTCCCCCGGATCCGAGACCGACAGGAAGCAGATCGGGATCGAGTGGCTGGACCTCAAAACGCTGGGGGAGGTCCGCTTCCTTCCGACCGACGCGGTTCCGGTGATCCGGCGCGAGATGGAGGGGGGAGACGACCTTTATCTGGGCGATCTCAATTGATGTGCGTATTTCTGATTGCGGAGGTCGGATTTTTCTGAGTAACTGCACTTTTCCAAATCGGCCCCAGCCCCCTTGATGCTCCAGAAGAAATCGAAAGGAATTTTTGCCGAGGTATCCCCTTACGAAATCCGTTTGGCGAAGACTGACCGTCTCTCGTCTCCGGTGCAGGTGGAGGATTTGCTGTCGATTCCGGTAAGCGACGACGAGACGGCGCGCCGGGAGGTCGAGGAGTTCGCCGGGACACAGAAGGGCGGTTTCTGCCAGGCTTCCTGTGCGGTTTATCCGCCGGACCGGTTTCTGTTTCGCTACCAGACCGACAATGCGGCCCGGACCCGTGCAGAGGATTTCGCGACGAGGGTCTTGCAGGGAGATTTGAAACGCCAGCCCGGCGAGACTGCGTTTCGGATGCTCCATCCCGCGAGTGGCAAGGCGTATGATCCGACCGAGGCACTTTCGCGCGAAGTCCTCTTTGTCGGTGCCGGCACTCCCGCCATTCGGGAGGAGCAGAGCCGCCTTCTTCACTGCGGTTTATACCCCAGGCGCTTGCAGGTCGCCTCGGTCGCGTTGTATGCGGGAGTCAGGCGGGCCATCGTGGACGCAGAGATGAATGCTTCCGTGCTCCTTCTTGAATTGAACGAGGACGCTTCCTACGCTTACGTCGTGAACATGGGCGGGCTGGCACTGTCCCATCCGGTCGGCTTCGGCGTTGCGAACATCGTCGAACGGATTCAGAAGGAACTTCATCTCCAGGACCGCACGTCGGCCCGGAAGGTGATGCTCTCCAGGACCTTTGATTTCCGCGATATGGCTCCGTCTCTCCTTGGTCGCCTGGTGGGCCAATTGCGCGCTTCGACCGGGCAATTCGAGGTCCAGACGGGCAAGTCGGTGGACTATCTCCATGTTCCGGGTCTGCCCCGGAGTCTCTCCTGGGTCGCCGAAGTCCTGGCCGAGGAACTCGGAATGGAGATTTTTCAGCCGTCGCTTGCTCCCTGGCTGGAGAAATCCGGTATCAGTCTCACCGAGTCGGCGTCGGTCGATGCGGCGGCCTATTTCCCCCTCTTTTGCCAGATGGCTGATCTGGAAATCCGAACCAGCTGATGGCGGCGCGCAAAAAGAAGGCTCCGGTTTTTCCGGCATGGCATCCCGAGTTTCGGATCGCGGATGACCTGCCGGACGTAAAGGCGGTTCGCACCGATTTTCTGGTCAACATCGGGGCGGTGACTGTCGCTCTCGTGCTTCTGTTTTGGCTCGGTTACCGCGAAGCGGCAATCAGCAGCCTCGATTCGGACTGGAAAGCCGTGAGCGAGACCAGGGAGCGCCTCGAGGATGAGAACCGTGCGGCGGTCGCGCTCAACGCACGGTTTATGAAGAGCAAGGCGGTGGCCGACGACGTGGCCCGCTTCTACGACGCCCCGGTCGATGTCCCCGACTTTTTCGCCGATGTGGGCGAGGTGCGTCCGGAGGATATCGCGTTCGAGGAGATCGCTTTCCGGGAAGAGGACACGGTCGTGGACAAGAAACCCACCCGGCAGTACCGCCTGGTGTTCCGCGGGCAGACCCGTAGCCTCGAAGCCATCGATGGTTTCAAGGACGATCTCGCCGCTCTCCCTTACCTGCGGGGGATCATTGCCGAGATCAATGAAGGGGCCAACCCGCGGAATCCGGCTCTCAACACGTTCGGGTTTTCCATCGAAGTGTTGCTCAATGCCTCCGAAAAGAAAGGAGAGAAATGATGCGTCCGTTGCCCCCATCGCTTGCGAAGTTCAAGATCGCTCTGGCGGCGGGAATCGTCATTTTGCTCGCGCTGTTACTCGCCGTGCTCCGCTTGTCACGCGGCGACGAGCTTGAGCACCAAATCCGGCAAGCGGAGACCGATGTGCGCACCATGCGGCGCAATATCGACAACGCCGGAAACATTCAAGACGATCTGGACGTGATGGACGGTCTGGTCGAATCCGTTTCCAGTCGAACCATCAATGCGGACGACGCAGCCGTCAACAAGGCGTACCTCTACGGTTTCGAAACCGATCAGCTGAGTATCGAGTCGGTCGAGCAACGCGGGCCGTTCCCGCCGAAAAAGGGTGATCCCCGGGCCATGAAGAACTTCGACACCGTCGAGTTCACCGTCACGGCGACCGGTTCGTTCGCGGATGTGCTTTCCCTGGCCTGTCGCATCCGCGGGGGGGCGAAACTGGTTCGGATAACTTCAATGGAGGTGCTGCCGGGGTCTGGTGCCCTCGACGAACGCTCGATCAAACTGACCATAGATGCACTGGCCGAAAAGCCCGGCAAAGAGAAAAAGGAGAAGCCTGATGCGTAGAATGTCGCTCGCGTTTTCCGTTGCGGTCGTCGCTGTGGCTGTCAGCGCCGAGACCCCCCCGGCGTCCACCGGCACGGTCTTCCCCGAGGCCCGGCGTCAGGAGGTGATCGAGACGCTGGCCCGTAACCTCCAGTACACCCCTCGGGCGATGGAGGATCTCCGGCTTCTCCCCGATCCGTTCCGGTTCACCCGCGAAATTCAGGAGGAAGAGCCCGAGCAGGTTGTCGAGGGACTTTCCGATGAGGAGGTGCTCGAAGTGGTGGCCGCCACCCTTTCCGCCAACATCGTCGGATACCAGGATTTCGGCGGACGTTCCTTTTTCGCCACCCGTGATTACGGTCTCCTGCGCGAGGGCACCGACCTGACTCTCGAATTGAAGGAACAGCCCGGCCAGCCGGTGGGCGTCCGCATCCTCGATCCCTCGCGCGCGGGCTTCACCATCCGCATCTCCGAGGGGGTGGAGACTTTCGTTCCGGTCGGAGGCAATCCCGCCGGCATCAGCCCCAACCGATCCGATAATCCATGATTTTCCTCTCCCGTGCCATGAAACGTTCCCTCGCTTCCCTTCTTCTTCTCGTCCCCCTTCTGACC
>CAYVUQ010000028.1:0-7005 GCA_964454915.1 uncultured Puniceicoccaceae bacterium | reverse complement strand
GTCCCGCACCGCTTTGGGGGCAGGAGGAATCCGACAAGAATCCGATCGAGCGGGCCGTCGAAGCCCGCGAAGCCGCCGACGCCAACACACGGTTGCTCGATCCCGTCCTTGAAATGGGCGAGGCTGCCGAAGAGCCCGGGAATGCCGAAGAGACCGTTGTCGAGGAAGAGCCGCCGGTTCCGCCCGCGCCTGCCTCCGCCCCCGTCGATATGGAAATACTCGGGGGCCAGCCCCTGGAGACCTTCGACCTGAACTACACGGATACTCCGATCAGCACCATCCTCCGCTACGTGGCTGATGCTGCGGACCTCAATGTGATTATCCCCGACACTTTGATCGGCAACATTACAATCCAGCTCAAGCGTGTGACCTGGCCCCAGGTTTTCGACATCGCCCTGGAGGGGACCGGTTTTGTCTGGTCCAAAGACGAGAATGACATCATCCGCATTCGCCGTGTCGGCGCGGAGGAAGCCATTGAGGTTGGCGACGACGGCCTGGTCAGCGTGAACTTCCGCAATGAGCCGACCCGTAGTGCCGTGCAGGCGCTGGCCGAGACAGTCGGCCTCAATATCGTCATTCCCGCAGAGCTGGAGGGTGCGACATCGGCATCCCTCGGTAACGTGACGTGGCAACGTGTCCTCACCGCCATTCTGGAAGAGAACGATTACCAGTGGTTCGAGGACGACGGCATCATCGGAATCCGCAAGGTCGATTCGCGCGTGCTCCTTGATCCCCAAACCGAAACGCTCAACATCAAGGTCGCCGACACCCCCTTCCAGGAGGTGGTCACTTTGATCGGCCAGACCCAGACTCCGGTTGTCAATGTGGTCAGTCCGCCCGAGATCGAAAATCTGCCCATCTCCCTGAATGTCGAGGGTGTTTCTTTCGAACAGGCCCTCGACCTCGCCATTCTCAAGCTGCCCAAGGTTTCCATCGGGAGCGAGGAAGGCGGAACCCCCACTTTCCAGAGCTACTCGACCTACCGCCAGGGACCCAATCTCGTCCAGATCGTGGATGCCTCTTTCCTGGCCAACCTGCGGAACGAACCCCCTGTGGTGCGTATCTTCGATCTGCGCTATGCGAGTGCGGGGGACCTGCTCCTGCGCATTATGCCCAGTCCGTCCGATACTACGGAGACCACCGATGGTGCCATACCTTCCTTCCGGCAGGCTTCCCAGAATATCCGTCCGGTCGTGGACGGAGTCCAAAGCGTGGCCGCGGACCACGCCAACAACCTCCTGCTCGTCACATCCCGTCCCGCCGCCCTGCCAGAGGTGGCCACCCTCATCGAAAGGCTGGATCAGCCGGTCAAACAGATTCTCATCGAATCCAAGTTCGTCGAGATCACCGGTCAGGACCAGAAGAACCTCGGGATCGATTGGGCCACCCTGCGTGGCTGGGGCGTCACCGCCGGACCTTTCCGGCGGGATTGGTCGCGTTCCCGCTCCCAGTCCGACAATACCACGAATCAGTGGAGCACCTCACGGAACTTTTCCGATGTGACATCACGCTCCTTCCAGGATCGGAACACTTTCAACAGCAGCGATTCCAGCGGTCGCAGTAGCAATTTCGACAGCACGTCGGACGGCGGAACCACCTCCAGCAACACTTCCACGATCACCAACAACAACGGCCTCATCACCACCCAGGATGTCTCCTCCACCGGCAACACGTCGGAAACGGATAACAGCGCGGCCAACTCCAATAGCAGCAGTTTCAACCAGGCCACCGATATCCTGAATTCAACCGCTCTCAGCCGCGACATCACGGATTCGTTCCAGGACTCCTCCTCCTTCAGCCGCAGTCTCCAGAATGTGGCCACCACCGCCCGCAACGACACTGCCATCTTCACCACCGACGAGTTCCGGTTGGTCCTGCGCGCCCTCGAAGAGGAGAGCGACGCCAAGCTCATCACCAATCCGAACGTGGTCGCCATCAACGGGAAACAGGCCCGTGTCGAGCTGACGGACTACTTCTACAAGGCCGGTCCGACCGAAACCAGCGACGGCGTCACCACAACCGGCGAGCCGCAGCCCCTGGAGCCGCGACCGGGCACCACCCTCGTGGTTACTCCAACCGTGGTCGGCGGTCAGCTCATCTCCCTCAATGTGATCCCGCAGGTCAACAGCGTGGTCGGCACCCAGGTGATCGACGGCAACGAGATTCCCACCGTGCGCCGCCGTGCGACCGATTCGGAGGTCCTCCTCCGCAGCGGTTCCACCCTCGCCATCGGCGGGTTGATCACGGACGAAAACGTGGTGGACAAAAACAAGGTCCCCGTCCTCGGCGATATCCCTATCCTCGGTCGCCTGTTCTCCTCGGAATCCACCAACGTCCAGACCACCAACCAGATTATCTTCATCACCGCCAGCCTCCTTAATCCGCAGTCCGATACCTACATGGATGTGGTCGGGATCGAGCGCTTCAACGCCATGGGCCTGACCGACCGCGAGGTCCAGGGTGTCGGTGCCCGCCGCCTCACCGGAGAGGAACAGGAGTTGCAGCAGGCCGTCCGCAAGGCCCGCAACGACGCCGCCCGCGAAGAGCTGCTCGACGCACTTCGCCTGCGCCAACAGATCGAAGAGGCTGAGGCCGCCGAGGCCGAGGCGGAGACCGAGGCCGAACCGGAGACCGATGCCGAAGAAAACCCGGTCGAGGACGACGCGGAAAACGCTCCACCCCCGGGGGTAAAAGAGGTCGAAGAGGATGAATCCGCCGGATCAAGAAGCCCGCGCGTTTTCGGGCCCGTGAGCCGCAGATAACCCCGCGCCGGAGGTCCGTGCTATGAAATCCATCTTCTACTTCCTTCCGGTTCTCTTTCTTGCCTGGGGCCCACTTTCCGCCCAGAAGGACCCGGACTCCTTTGAGGTGACGCAGAAGTACTTCAACGACGAGCTCGGCTCCCGGCTGATCGTCAGACCCGATGCACCGGGCGACTCCCGGGTCGCGGACCTCGAGCTCCGCGTGACCGACCATACCGTATTCGACACCGAGGCGGCCGCCTTCAAATTCCGCGAGGTCGTTACGATCCAGGGCGGAGGGCTGGGGTCGCCCGGCCTGCTCTTTTTCACGGACGCCCCCCGGTCCCGCGAGGAGTTTATCCAGGTCCTGGAAGACTTTGTGAAAAAGACAAAGGTTTTCCGCCGCAACCAGAACGAGATCGAAGACCTCGATGAATCGTGGATGGGCGATCCCGCTTCGGCCCTCAGCCAGGCACGGGAAATCGGCACCCTCGAAACGGATTTTCTCCGCCGCCCCGCAAAAGTGACCCTGAACTGGGACGTCCGCAACAAACGCCTCTGGCTGAGTTTGGATGACTTCATCAACATAGACAGCCGGATCGCCGAACCGTTGCTCGAATTGCTCCGCCAGATTCCCGTCTATTCCCGCGACAGAGAGCGTTACGCCGCCGAAATCGCCGAGCGCAACCGCCGTATCGACCAGGAACTTGATCTCGCCGAGTAGCGCGAAATCTCAAATCGGAACGACAAAATCGCTTCATAAAACGCTTCGGTGCCGCCGTTTTCGATACGCCCCCACTACCAAAGCCCATGCACAACCTCGCGATTATCTGTTCCGTTCTCGCCTTCGCTCTCCCGACGGTCAGTGCGAAAGACCGCTACGAGAACCCTGAGGCACCGCATCGCATACGTCTTACCGAGACCGTTGTCGCGGCTTACCTCGAGAACGGCCCGGAAGCTGCGGAAAGGGCACTCGATGCCTACCGGGCCGAGATGCTTGAAGAGGGGCTGAGCGAGCGACGCATCCATGGTGCTCTCTGGCGCGAGGCTCAGCTTCACTCCGGCAAACGGCATCCTGAACTCGGTGAAATTTTTTATCGCAGAATCCTTCTGGAGAGCACCAATGGTGACCTTTCCGGGCAAACGTCCCCCAACAGTGATTTTATCCTGCTCGGGAACCTGATAAGCAGATGTAATAGCCAGGGCAAGTTGGCGGAAAGCCATAAGTGGTGTGCATTCATTGAACGCCTCATGACCGCCAAAGGCGTTTCTCTGGAACTGGACCGTTACCGTGACGAGGGTCCCCTGTATCCCTGGTTGCCTTTGGCCCGGGATCGCGATTTCCCTCTCCGCTACGCAGACCAGATTCTCCCCGGTGCCTCCGACAGTGACCGGTTTCTTAAGTATTCCTACATGATGGGGTTCGAAGAGATCGCCGACCAGGCCTACATGGAAGGCGACTGGGCGCGCGCCGCCGAACTGGCTGAATGGATGAGAAAGCTTGCCCTCGCGCAGAAAGACAACCCCTTCAACTTGAGCGAGTTCAGCACCAGCCACATTCGCCTCCAGCACCACGATGGCACCGTACTGCAGAGCCGGATCGCCTGGCTGCACGGCTTTGAAAGCGAAGCACTGGCCATCCTTAATGAAACGGTCGAGACTTACCCCTCTGGTGCCTATTGGTCCTGGCACTACGGCTGGCTCCGTCAACTCATCTGGAGGGCGAAACGAGGAGAGGCCGACCCCTCTGTTCTCGAGGGACTTCGCAAAATCCATCCCAGGATGGAAGCCAACAAATATGCATCCAGCTATCTGCCCTTCAGAAATCTTGTTGCCCAAACATGGATCCTCTACGCAACAGGACAAAAGATCGCAGCCTTCGACCTCCTCAGGCAACTGGAGGACGACCCGGACTCTCGCGAAGAGGACGTCCTGAAGCTGCGCATCGATCTCTCCCTTCGTGAAAACGACGCAGATCCCGAACTCGAAACGAAATTTCTGCGCTTGCTCCGGCTCTACCGCGAATCCGGCAAGAAGATTCTCGAGCCGGGACTCTACGCCCGATACGCCGAATATCTCGCCCTCTCAGGTCGCTGGGATGAAGCCATCGCCATCCAGCGGCAAGCCCTCGCGCTTTTCGAGTCCTTTCAGATCCACGCCCGCGCTGCTGAGGCCCAGGCCCGACTGGCAATCTATCTCCGCGAATCAGGCGACAGCAAAGCCGCTATGCTCGCCCTCGCTCCACTCCCCGCCACTCTCGACCGACCCCTCCCGTCCCGGATCCGCGCATACATCGACGAAGCACTCCGGGATATCCCCGCACAGCCGGATGCCGGGCAAAGACCACCAACCTTCGCCGATCTCCAGCCTCTTTCTGTTCAGTCGGTGACACTACCCGGACAGTCAGCCAGAGCACGCTTCACTCTGGCCAATTCGGGTGCGCAGACCACCGCAGGCACGCTCGCCCTCCGTGGGCCTGTCGAAGCCCTTGAGCTTGACTCGAACACCGGAGAGGTGCGGGCCAAAATCGACCTGCGAAAAACCGCCGTCGAGAGTTCTCTTGCCCTGTCGCTCGCACCCGGTGAGCTGATTCCGATTCTTCTCGAAACTACACGGCACAACACGAACGACGAGGGCCAGGTTGAGGTCCGATGGAGCGATACCGGAAACCAGACTGTAAAATGGCACTATTCCACTGGCGAAACCGCCGCGAACTCCATCGTCACGAACGCCAGTCGCATCCGCTCCAACCCCTTCTATCTTGTACCGCTTTTCCACACACTTCGCCGTCCGGATGCCCAAAGTCCTTCTACTGTCGATTTTCGAATCGTAGCGTCTTCACCAATGCGCATCGAGGTCTATGACGAAACTCGTCGTCATCTCATCTACATTGACGACAACGGCGACGGCGACCTCGGCGATACCGGTGATCTCCTCGCCAGAGACAGCAACGGCAACCTCCTCCCGGACATCGCCTTCGCACCCGGCACCCTCGATTGCGGAATCGAAGTCCTCTTCGAGGAAAAGACGCCTGCGCCAGAGGGTGCTCTCGCTTACCTCGAAATCCAGTTGTGGCAACAAGGCGAATGGATTCCGTACGCCCGCAATACCATTACAGCCCTCAACGACGGCCCCTGACCGGCCCGGAATCTCTCTCGCCGCGCTATCGTCCAGAATTCCGGCCCGGTCTCTCATTGACGATGGTTTCCGTTTGTCGGGGAGTGAACATCCGTCGCACCACATGAACAGGAAACCGATCCTCCGGACCACATGGTTCCTCATCGCATTTGCTTCGATCGTGTTGGCCGGTGCCAATGCCTGGCTGAACCCGAACCGTCCGGCGTGGTCCCAGGCCACCCTGAAGGAAGGGGAGATACGCCTGGCGGACGCGCTGGCGAAGGAGCCTCCCGTTCTTTGGGTGGACGCCCGTCCGGCGGCTGAGTTCGACAGGGGACATATCCCGGGTGCCGTTCCGCTCAATGAAGACGAGTGGGAAACCCTCCTGCCCGGTTTCCTGGGGGTATGGGAGCCGGGATATCGGACGGTCGTCTATTGCGGAAGTGCCGAATGTCAGGCCAGCGCAGCAGTCGCCGGGCGTCTGCGGGACGAGGTGGGCCTGGGGGAGGTGTTTGTGTTGAAAGGGGGATGGGAGGTATGGCAAGCGCACGCAAGATAGGGGTCCTCGCCCTGGCCCTGGCGTTGGCGGCGGTTTACCTCTACGCGGGGGTCCTGAAGCTCGTCCGGCCCGACGCCTTGCTGGCGGACATCCTCAGCTACCGGCTGGTGCCCTACCGCATGGCTTATCTCGCCGCCTTCCTCCTCCCGGCCGTGGAAATCGTCGCGGCTCTGGCACTGTTGTTTCCGGCTACCCGCAGGGAAGCGGCATGGACCCTCGCCGGTCTCACGACGGTGTTCACCCTTGCCCTGGCATCGGCGTGGGCGAGGGGCCTCGATATCTCGTGCGGATGTTTCGGCGCGAGCGATACCACCGCCAATTACCCATGGCTCGTCGGGCGGGACTTGCTCATCCTCGCCGCATGTCTCGTGCTGTGCGCCGCATCCCCTGGAACCATCCGCCCCCCCGTAGCATCCGCCCCTGTCCCTCCCCGTAGCATCCGCCGTGAAGGCGGATGACCATTCCCGCAAGCAGGCCCGCAGCAAGCCCCAACTCCCCAACTCCACCACTCCCCAACTCCCCAACTCCCCAACTCCACCACTCCACCACTCCACCACTCCCCAACTTCACCACTCCACCCCCCGCCAC
>CAYVUQ010000027.1:0-11605 GCA_964454915.1 uncultured Puniceicoccaceae bacterium | reverse complement strand
AACGATAGTTCCCCCGGTTGATCACATGATAAATCGCACCGGAATATTCGATTCTGGAACGGCGGGCCATACGCACCAGAAAACGAAAACAGTCATTATAGAAGAGCAAAAACCATGATACATCGGGCTCCTTCTCTCCGAAGCCGGGATTCTTTCTCTCCCCCTCCGTCGATCAGGGTTCCATCATTCACGAAGGGACTCCCCTTCGTCACCCCAGAAACGGTCCGGAGGGACTTCCACGGCGTCGGGGTGTCGGCTTCCTACCAGGACCCGCGGTTTGAAATACAAGCGGGGGTCGGGGTCGATCGCAATTACCGTGAATTCGTTTCGCTCTTTCAGGCCCGCCGATTCGGCTGCGTGGATGGCCTGCAGGAAGGGGCCTATATCCCGGCTGCCCTCGAACTCGAATTTCCCGGGCCTGATCCGGGAATCCCACCACACGAAGACGCCCAACCCCGCCAGCGAGGCCCAGGCAAGACCGGATCTCACCCTGCCCGAGAGGCCGGAGAGCAAACCATCCAGCAAAAACATCACCAGGAAGATCCAGAAAAACCGGGCTATCAGGATATGACAGGGATAGGGGTCCGAGTAGAAAACGAACTTTCGACTGAGGAACAAGGGGGTCAACGACAAGACGACCAGTGCCAGAAGCACGAGAATCATCCGCATCCTGCCCGGGTCTCTCGCATTCAAGACGACGGGCAGCGCAAATAACGAAACGAAAAGGATCAGGCTCCCCGCGCCCACTTCCCCTCCCATATCCAGAAAGAAGACTTGTTCGACGGCTACTTCGAACATTTTTCGGACCACGTCCGCCTCCAGAAGATTCTGAAACCGCGCCATACCGGGCGTCATTTGCAGATAGACCACCCCGGCGACCACCGCCGTGCCCCAGATCCATTGCTTGCGGGGTTGGCGGAAGAGCAGGAGCAGAGCCATCCCGGTCGGCACCGCAACGACCGAATACGGCCCTGAAAAGACCAGGAAAACGACGAGAAGGCACTGAACAACCAGACCAATCTTTCCACGGGGTGGACCGATGATCAGGATACCGAGCAGCACCACGATCAGCACGTACATCTGGAAGGTCAGGGTTACCAGATAGAAGACATGGTTCATTCCGGCCAGGGCGAGCACCGGGAAGAGCGCGAAAACCATCCGCCTGTCCCGGAAAAGCGGCGCGGAAGCGGGTAAGAGGCACGCGGCAAAAAAGCAGAACACCGCGAACACATGGTAGACCGCCGCCTGTGCCCGAACATCGATCTTGGCGGCGAACCAGGCGAACAGGTTGTTGCCGATGTTGTAGTAGCCGTTGGGTCGGGCCGCCAGGGCGTCGATCATTCCCGAGTCGCCTCCGTAGTACCGGTTGAAGTAATGGTGGCTGTCCTCCACCAATAACCCCGGCGTCGAGATTTCGGGCCAGGCAAGCCAGAGCAGGAGGGGAGCCGCGAACAGAAAAGAAAGGCCCACGACCCGGAATCTCCGACCAGCCGGCAATGGCTCGACCGGAGGAAACGGCGTTCTGAAAGAAAACACCCACTTGAAGACAGGCCAGGCGAAGCGCCTTCCCAGCCAGAGGGCGGCCAGAAGTGCGACGAAGAGAACCGCGAAGGTCGCCAATCCACTACCCAGGGCCTCCCATCCGCCCTCCCAAACGGTGGTCCAGCGTTCGCCCGGCAGAGGTCGAAGGACCAATTGGGGGTCGGTGAGCGAACCCTGGCCGCGCACGAGCAATCCTCCCCCGGGAAGAGGGGATGGGTCCAATCCTTCCCCGGCGGATAGCCGTGCGGGATCGATATCATCGACGAGTTCTCCCGAAGGCGAAAGGAGCCGGATCTCCCGCACCGCGAACCCCACCTCGCCCGGCGGAGGGTCCAGCCGGAACATGCGGATTGTTCCCGGCGGGACCACGAACCGCTCCACGGCGGTGACGCCATTGGAAAAATCGAAACGGACGGCTACGGAATCCTCTTCGACGATTCCGCGCCCGCGGTCGAAGAACAATTGCCAACGCTCCCCTTCGGTCGGTCGGAGGGTTTCGAGTCCGACCTCGACCACCAATCCCGACGTCCTCCGCAGATCCAGAATACCTCTGGTGGTACCCACGGCGAATGCCACCACCAGGCACAGGAAAAACCACCGGAACGCACGCTCCCGCATGTCTTTAACCGAAACGATTCTTCGACAGGATTCCCCACCGGGCCAATCGGAACGCCAGCGCATTCCAGAGGCAGCCCACGCCGTAACGAAAGCTCCTCCGAAGATTGATCGAAGAAGCCTCCGGGAAATACTTCGTCGGGCAGGTTACCTCGCCGATTCGATATCCCTTCCAGAGAATCTGGGTGAGCATTTGGTTATCGAAGATGAAATCATCCGAGTTTCTCTCCAAATCGACCGCCTCCAGAACCTCCCTCGAGAACGCCCGGTAGCCCGTGTGGTATTCCGAAAGCTTCGCCCCGGTCAGCACGTTCTGGAATGCGGTTAAAAACCGGTTCGCGATGTATTTATAGAGAGGCATCCCCCCTTCCAATGCATAGCCACCCAGAATACGCGATCCGAGTACCACCGGGTAGAGGCCGTTGCCGATCAGACTCGCCATCGCCGGTATCAGGTGCGGCGTGTATTGGTAATCGGGATGCACCATGATGACAATGTCTCCCCCCCGCTCGAGGGCGATGCGATAGCAGCTTTTTTGATTCCCGCCGTAACCGGTGTTCTCCTCGTGAACGTGAACGTGCATCCGCTCCAGGCCTCTGGAGATCTCCGCGGTGTCATCACTACTCCGGTCATCGACAAGAACCACCTCGTCGACCATGTCCTGTTGAAGAACCTCCCGGTGGGTTTGCACGATCGTCCGAGCCGCATTGTAAGCAGGCATCACCACAATCACTTTTTGATTTTTATACATACCTCGACTGTTTCACTCCTTCACATTTTTTCTCCGCCGACCGATGCAAAGAAAAACTCCCAAAAGCACGATGGAAGCAAGAGAAACCGAAGCTCCCGGGACAATCAGCGGCGGAGCGTAGGAGACCTCGATCTCATGCTCGCCCCGGGCCACCGGGATTCCCCACAGGCCAAAGTGCACGAGCACCGGATCCGCGGGAACCCCGTCGACGGCGAAACGCCAACCGGGCTCAGCCGGGATCGGGAAAAACACCAAACCGGGCATGTCGGTCTCCAGGCTCATCCTGATCCGGTCGTGCGAGAAATCCTCGATGCGTCCATGGGTCGCCGCCAGGCGGGCCGCCGCCTCGAGATAGCTTCCGGTCGAATCCGACGAACCCCAGGTCTCCTCCGCCGCCCGGTCCAACACCGATTGATCCAACACCGGCAACCCGGTGCGGGCCAGTTCCGCCTCCGGCACGATGGCGGCCTGCAGGGCAACCCGATCCCGAGCCTCGGCCGAACCCAGGCCAGCCACCGTCTTTTCGGAAACAACGTTCCGGTAGACGCTTCCGAAGGGAATAAAAGCCCGGTTCTCCCAGATTCCCGTTTCGTTCACCCGGCCCCAGAACCGATAGCCCGGTCCCGGAGGAGGACCCTCCACAGGCGCCAGCGCGTATTTCACGGCAAGGAGACTTTCGAGGATGACGCGATCCCCCACCCCGTGCACCTAATAACCGCCCCCGCCTTCGTACCGATAGGGGGCATCGAACCCCTCCCTTCCGAGGAACCTCATCACACTCGCGGGCTGAAAGGAGTTGTAGGACCGCAAACCAAAATATCCCTGCAAGAGAGCGTCATTGAGATGCACCGACATCTCATGCCTGGCCACCCGGAATATGCCCGGATCACCGGCGTGGATGAATTCCATCGCCGCGGCCGCGTCGTCCGCATAGAGGCCCCCGGTCGTGGCCACGGTTGCTGGCACGGCCAATCGATTCCGGTAAACTCCCCCGGCAAAAGTGACGACCTCCCAGGAGAAAAGCCCCAGCAAAAGCAGAAGACCGGTCCGGCGAAGGGCCGTTCGCCCTGCGGATTCCCCCGCACCCGGCTGGCTTTCGAAAGGGTCCGGGGTCGGAGTTCTCCCGGCCCGTCTTCCGGCCAGCAGCCAGAGGCAAAGACCGTAGGCCGGAAGCAGGAGGAAGACCTGCTGCCAGACCAGGCGGCTCTCGGCGATCCGGACAAAACGGCCCGGAAAATCACCGAACCGGAGCCAAAGCAGCAGCCCCGCCAACCCGATCAGCGTCGCCCAGAAAAGCGGTCCGATCCTCGCCTTCCCCCGCAGAAGGCCGTCCAACCCAAGGGCGGAAACACCCCCGAGAGCCAGCACCACCCAAAACGAGCTGGTCTTGTAGTAGCTCACCGAATACGCATTGAGCAGAAATCTGACATGCGGGACCAGCAGGTATACCAACACGGCCGCCAAAAGGAGCGCCAAAGCCACTCTAACCCTGACGACTCTTCCGCGAAAAGCCTGCGGCACCAGTAAAAGCATCAGACTCCCGGCATAGAGATGGGGGCCTTCGAGATAATTTCTCCAACCGGAATAATAGTTCCCCTTCCCCAATAAATCCGGGGCGAAGAGCCCCGCCAGGGAGGAAAGCCATTCCTTGGGAGGATTGAGGTCGAAAACCGCCCTCCCGACCAGGCTCCCGGTCGTCGCACCAGCCCCTCCGAGCCGGTCGCTGGCCAACAACACCGCCAGATTGGGCATCCAGAGGACAGCTCCGATTCCAACACCCAACAGAAAAAACGGCGCCGCCCGCAGAAGCCCGCCGACGAGAACCTCCCGTCGCACCCAGAGCCTGCCGGACAAGTACAGCGCAAAAAGGACGCTCCACAAGGCCAGCCCGTACGGGCCTCTGGAGCAAAACAAAGCCACCGCCAGCACAAACGCGAATCGATGTCTACCACGAACGTAGCGTTCGATTGCCCACAGGGCGAAAGCCACGAGAAAGACCTCCGTGGCGTAGTGAAACCAGGCGCCGCGGATGGTCATGTGTCCCGAGAAAGCCAGGCCCGCGGCTCCCAGAGCCGAGGCCACGGGAGCCAGGCCGACACTCCGCAGCCAGAGGAAAAAGAACCCTCCCGCCCCGCAGACTTTCAGGAACTGGACCCAGCCCATACCGAAAGGCACGGCATCCGGAGGAAACAGCCAGAGGAGGAAAAGGAACGGATCGCCCACCCAACCGAAGACCGGCATCCCGAGACCGGCGGAAAATGACCAGAACGGCACCCCCTCGCTCCGCCAAATCTCCCCCAGATGCGCGAACATCGGCCAGAAGGCATCGACCGAGTCGCGGGCCACATCCTGAAAAAGGAAAAACTCCTGAAAAAGCAGAAAGGGCTTATAAACCAGAAACGCCAGGCCTACGAGCCAAAGAGGAAAAAGCAGGATCCGTCCTCTTATCCTGGTTCTACCATCCTCGACCCCGGCTACCCGAACTCCGGAAATCCACCGGCAAACCAGAAAGAAACACCCTGCCACCACTGCGGCTACGGCAATCCGGTAAAGGCGTAACCCCCTTGTCTCACGTCCAGTGAGCGGGATCCAACTTACCTCCGAGGCAGGGAGAAACCATCCGGCCCCCGGGCCCCCGGCAATAAGGACCGTGCTTCGGGCGCGCACCCGGTCAACGACGCCACCGGCAGGTTTCAAGGCATCAGCCACAGCAGAGCCCGGGATTTTCCCAATTGCTACCTCTCCAAAGAGAAACTGCCGGGTAAATGTTATTTCCTGGATTTCAAACTCCGCTCCCTCCGGACGAGCGTCGATGCGGATCTCTTCCAGGCCTTTCCCGCCCGGCAGGGAAAAATAACGCTGCCGAACACCCTTTCCCGCGTGAACCATTTCTGTCGCAGAACGAAACTCAAAATAATCCCGCAGACCCAATCGGTCATAGAGAGGATAGATTTGAAGAACAAAATCGTCTTCGGGAGAGACGATATCGAAAACAACACGATTCGGAGTCGGTGTCCAAAAAAGTCCCCAGCCAACCCCGCTCAAAAGGATAGCTCCGGCTACCAGATCAAGCGTTTTGCGTAGAGTCATGGAAAGCCCCCGAAATCTTTCCTACTCCCGGCTCAGATCCAGCCATGGGTGAAGTTTCTCCATTTTCTCCAAAACCTTCCGCTTGAAATGATCCTGATCGGTGATCTTTTTCAGCATCGATTCGTCATGGATCCGATACGATGCCAATTTCATGGGCAAACGCACTCCATAAAGACCGGCACCCACCATACGACACCAGAATTCGAAATCTTCCCATCCGAGAAGATCGGCTTCAGCGATGTAGCCCCCAAGGCCCGACCAAACGGATTTGCGAATCAGAGCCATCGCATCAATATAGTTGCCACTTGCGAAACGCAGTGGATGCCAATCCACCCCCGAGATCATGAATCGATCCGTGCCGATGATCTCCAAATCCGGATAAACCACGGAAGCGGCACTTTCCTCCAACCGCCCCAGGCACAGCTCCAAACACCCCGATTTCAGCCAGTTGTCCGGATCCAGGGGAAAGAAAAACTCTGTTTGTGAAAAACGGACGCCGGTGTTTCGGGCGACTCCCAACTTTCGGTTTTCATTGTGGCGCAAAAGGGATGCGCTACCGAAACGTTCAGCGTGTTGCTTAAGCCATGCTTCGGCCACCTCAACCGAATGATCGGTGGAAGCATCATCGACAATCACGAGATCCAAATCCTCGAGGCTCTGCCGGGCCACCGAGTCGAGCGCCTCCCCCAGAAAGCGTGCGTAATTAAAGACCGGTATAACGACCGAGACCCGACTCCGCAGGTGATTCTCCATTCGCCAAACGACTTCGTAATCTCCGGAAACCGGCCTCTCCTTCGGTCGGCCTCTGCGAAGCAGCAAATGCCCAGCCCAATCGAGGGCTCTCTTCGCCGACGACTCGGAATTGCCCAGCGCATGACGCAACAACAGAGCCCTGCGATGAGGACCGAAGGTCCAAAGAGATTCTTCGGCAGCCGTTGCAGCCAGCCTTTCGCGGAGCGACCCATCCGTAACCAGCTGCTCCAAATGCTCTTCCCATTCCCTCTCATTTTCCGCCAGGAATCCGTTATCGCCGGGCCGGATGGCCTCCCGGAAAGGGCGAACGGGAGAAGCGATCGTCGGAGTCCCGACGAGGACCGCTTCGAAAAATTTCAGTTCGCTCTTGGCCTCGCAAAACCGATTTCCCATTTCAACCGGTGCCAGATTGACATCGAATCGAGCGTATTCGCAGATCAAATCCGTTACCGGGACCATCGGACGCCGATCGATTCGGTCTTCGAATTCTTTCAACTCCGGAAATTCATCGAGAAGAAACGCATCCGGGAAAGTGGTAAATACGGTTTCCGGGTGTCTGCGCATCACCGCGCATAATCCGGGTAACACGATGCGAAAATCACGTTGATGGGTGCGCGAGCCGCATGCGTAACCGATCCGGATCTTCCCGTCCCGAGGTCGACATGCCTGTGCGATGCGGGCTGACACAAGGTCTTCGCTGGAGAATCCGTTCGGTATCTGAATCGTCGGAACGTAAAACCGGTTCATCTCGGCCACCAACGACGCGGTTGGTGCGGAGGCCTGGTCGCTCATCAAAAAGGCCTTTTGCGTTCTGCTATAGAGATCGACGGTTTCCTCGACCTTTAGTCGCATGGAACGAATTCCATCGATCACCTTGGGATCCGCCAGTTCCGGGCGGATCATCAGGTCGTCGAGATCATAGTGAACCTGCACGCCCAAACCTCTTGCTTTGTCGATAACTTGTTGCAAGCTCTCCGAAATCGGTGCCCGCCAGATCCAGAGCCACTCCGCCCGTTCGAGCAGATCGGTCAAGAGACCCTCCTCGCCGGGCTTGAACTGGCGGGTTTCAAACTCCGACGCCGGCAAAAGGTCCATCAGCCGATTGATTCGATAGACGTGCCCGGGCGTGTGAGGTTCTCCCGAGAAGAAGCAGACGCAAGTACGATCACAACCGCTTGATTCCCCCGGATCAAAGGCGTCCCCAACGGACAGCCCGGGTGCCGGGGACCGCCCCTCGGCCTTGCCATGCAGGAAAAAATGAAAAAGGGGCTCCTGTCGGCTCGCCCGAACGTCCGGATTCGAGGCGAGGTAGAAGGCTGGGTCAAACTTCCGGGAAATCCATCGCCCTTCCCGCCATCCGTGCAAGAAATAGTGCTCGATCGGGTTGGCTCCGGATGCTGCCACGTCTGGATAACGCCGCAGATACTCAGCCAATTCCAGCCATCCCCCGGATACCATTTCTTCGAGCAATGAGCGGATATCCCCGGAAGAAAGCGGAAACCCGACCGCATCGACAAAAGTGCGAACTGATTTTCTCCTCTCCCGTTTCCGAGCGGAGCCATACTTCGCCCAAAACCCCCTCAGAGCATCTCCGGCGATCCGCCGTTGATACCACGCGTTCCTTTCCTGAGAAGCCGTGAATTCCCTTCGTCCCCGCATCGGAATCCCCGCGGCTTCGGAAGGCAATTCAACCCGCTTCACCAAAGAACGGATCTCTTCCATGCGCACATCGCATTCCCTCTGTTTCCGGGCAATCTCTTCGTTCGCACGAACCTTTTCCTCATCCAGATCCCGAAAAACACCCTCGATCCCGGGCAATCGCGGTTCGAAGCGGATCCTTCCGCGAAGAATGACCCTCCCTGAAGGAATCCCTTCCGGCGGTGGAATGAGAAGATGGACCTCTTCACCGAGGAGGAATAAATCAACGCCACCGCCAAACCTGTCGAATACACGATTCGGACCCTCCGTCCGCATCGCATCAAAGGATACCGGCAGCACCGACCCCTCGGCGCAGGCCCATACGAAGTCCCGCAAACGAACCTCTCCACAGGCATTTGCCGGGTCAATGCGGAAAAAATCCCGTCCTTTGAGATCAGAAGAATCGCACTCGAACTCGACCTCCGTCCAGGTAAGAGGGGCCAATGCGGCATAGCGCGCATCCCATTCCGTAAACATCCCCTTCGCATCCATCGGATAGAATCGTGCGATTGCCGGCGGGCGACCCCGGTCGAAGACCATGGCCCGGGAAGCCAACCGCTTCCTCTCGGAAACCATCTCCCGGTATTCGGACCCCAGGGATTGCAGGGCTACCCGAAGCGTTCGAGTTGATTCGCCGACTGATCCCCATTCCCGAGATAATTCATTGTAGAGACGTACAAACGGGGAATCGGAAAACTCCGCAGTCTTGTCCTTCGGCTTGAAATGCTGGAGATCCGGGCGGCAGAACGAACAAATTTTCTCCTCGATCCGGTCTCCTTCCCCGGTGTCCGGCCACTTTCCACCAAGGGCCCGCAAGGTGAACGCTGCGGGATCGTCCACAAAATCCTCCGCCCGAAGTACGAATCCATCATCCTCCGGAGAAAGGTCGGCTATGACGTTAACATTGTAGGACGCCCACAGGGACTCAGCCCTTGCCGTCGGCATATCCCCACGCCGCTTGAGCGACGAAGCAACGGCGTCAGGATGGCGGACCACAAACAACCACCGGACGGCGATTTCTTTTTCCTCGAAGATTCGACGCCACAGGGGCACGAAACGGCAAAGCCGGGGATCCTTGATCCCAAAGATATCCGACGACTCGAATTCCCCCTCGAGAAGTTCGATCATATCCCTGCGGGCGCGGGTTACAACGGTCGACTCCAGCCAACCTTCCGGCAGCATCCCCGGAGAGTCCCACGCCAAACCGTGTTCGCGGAGAATCCGGTCGTGGATACGATTCAGGGCTTCGAGTTCCCAAAAACCTGTCGGATTGTTTTCATTCGCCGGGATCAGATGACGCCCGAAATCCACTCCGGCCTGGTGCAGACACCCCGCAACCAACGATGTATTGCTGCGGTGCATGCCGAGAACCACGTAAGCTTTTCGTTTCGAAGTCATGATATTCCTGTCACCTCTGTTTAGGGGGTCGGCCCTTTTCCCATATCTGGCCTTTTAAATTTCGGACGATGCATTGTCGGGGCAGGTCCTCCCGGGAGGCGGAAAGCAGATACCAGGTTTGCCGCGGATGAAACCACGGCAGTCGGACGATTGCCAGACCCGCTCCTGCGGCCATCGACAAAATCGTTTTGCGACGATAGCGAACACAATGGGGATACACCCAGCCCTCTCCCTCGAAATCCTTTCGATCTTCGTAAAAGGTCGCTGCAATCAGGCCGCCGGCCGCCAGGTTGGCCCGAAATTCAGCCAAGGCCTTCGTCAACAAATCCTTGCCCGTATGCGAGAAAACCGATTGCGCGACGATGAAATCGAATTCTTCCCGAAATCCGGAGATCGAAAAATCGTCACTCCAGGAAAACACCGGCTCTTTCAACGTGCGCAACTCCGCTCCCAGGTCCTTCTGAAACGCCTCTTCCACGAGCCATTGATTGGGCTCGACGCCAAAATAACGACCCGCGTCGAGAAACGGAATCAACAAGCGACCGGCCCGGAGCGAGCCGCACCCGAAATCGAGAACCCGATGCCCGGACCGCAGGCCCAGTGACGCCAGCAAGTGAAACTGGGTTGCGCCCATCCAATCATACTGATCCGGCGGTCCTACGAAGGCATGGTAATGGGGATCTCCCGCACGTAATGAATCACGCTCACTCATCGCCGGTTTCCTCTCTCAAGGTCAAGCCAGATTTCCAGGCACATCGGTAGGCATTCAGAAAAGGGAAAGCGGAAGCCCTCGCATCAACCTCCCGCAAGGATTCCAGGCTCCATTCGACCTCTTCACGCGTCTTCCTGGGCTGTTCGAAAATCAGATCGGCACATGCATCGAGATATTCCTCCTTCGCCTCCAAACCGAGCCAGCGGCACAACGATCCCACCTCCGATCGAGGCGCAGCCACAAGGTTCTCCAGCCGCACCGTGTGCAGGCGGCCAGGAGAAAGGCGCTCCTCCAGGGCCTGAATGGCTTCGCAGTGGGCGAAGTACCAGCGAATCCGGTCCGCCACCGGTGCTTCACTGCGTTTCGCCATCGTCGAAATAGCGTCCAAGGGATCGCGCACCACATGCAAAAGGTGAATCCCAACCCCCAAAATTTGCTCCAATCTAGACAAAAGACCGTAATCACCGTGCAGAAGGAGCAAAGCCGGATTCCAGATCTTGTCTCCGACAACCCGGACCTCGCTCTCCTTCGACGCCGCTCCCTTCCCATAGTCGTAGCCCTCCCACCGCAAACCGCGGGTTTGGTTCCTCTCCGAAGAGGTCCGAATCTCATCAAGAATTTCAGACCGGGTCCGGCCCCGCCAAAACTCACCTGAAGACCTGGATTCCTGGGCGATCATAGCCGCCGGGTGCGAATCGATCACCGCCCCGAGAAGCGTGGAACCGCTCCGCGCGTTTCCCACAATCAAAAGAAACTTTTCAATCTTCCCGAATTCCATGGATAATCCCGCAACCAAAACCTTCCTATCATTCGACCCCCGCCGAAACACGCTCAAAAAGATGCACAAGTCCCGCATGTCTTGCGTCCTTCCCGGGAAGCACCCGGAAACAGCAAGAATCAACCACCCTATGCAGAAATTTACGACTCTCGCCATCCCCCCCTTCGGCACCCACATTAAGAAAATAGGTGCCCTCCGGAAGTGCGCATCGGAAAGCGAACTCGACGACCACCCGGCTGCCGGGTCGCAGATGCTCGCAATGTGGATC
>CAYVUQ010000026.1:4162-11662 GCA_964454915.1 uncultured Puniceicoccaceae bacterium | reverse complement strand
ACTCCTCGAAACGAACGTAGGCGACATCTGCGCCAAGGATTTCGCAAAGACGTTCGAGAGCGCCTTTCATGAAGGCATCAATATCGGGAGCACTTGCGAGCCATTCGCCAAGCCCTAGAAGCGTATGGATCATCTCGTAACTAGCGAGTAGCTCTTCCGTCATCTGCTCCACAACGGTCGCCTCCGATCCCGGTTGATAGACCCACGAAGACCCCATGTTTTTCACGATCCTAATTCGATGGTGGCCGTTGTGGATATCCTCCTCCATCGAGTCGCTCAATTCGCGGATCAGAAACAATCCACGCCCCCCCTCGTCGAGAGGATTTTCGGGCAGATCGGAATTGATCATCCCGATGCATTCAGGGGAAGGATCCTCAACAATGATTTCAACCGCCGTCTCTGAAAGGGCGAGAGTGACCACGAAATAACGTTCACCCGCAGGACCCCGCCCGTGCTCAACCGCATTGTTCAACGCTTCCGCACAGAGTAGTTCGACCTCCTGGAGAAAAACGGGGTCGGTCACCCCGTGCTCGCGAAGAAAGAAGAGCAGGCGAGCCGTGGAGTCCGTAACTCTCTCGAAATCCGGATCCTCCTCGAGAAGCTGATACGTCATCGAGGTCTTCATGGACGTTCGGGATTTCGGAAGGCGATCGTGAGAATCGAGCGTAACGGCGATTTGGCCGGAGAGGAGGCTTGATAGATAGCGTGCATCCACTCATCCGTGTCCGCCGGAGAGTGGGCTCCATGCAAGTCAGAGAGGGCGAAGACACCCGGAAGAACAGCCTGAAGGGCAGATCTTGTGTCGGCTGGTATCCTGTCCCAATCCGAATCGGTGCGAGGCAGGATGCCAAAGAAACGAAGGTGCCCCCGCGCCACTTCCCGCAACCAGGAAGACCTTCTCATCAACAACGGGCCACGAGATCGTTCTGCCAGAAAAAAGTTCCCGCCTTTGCCGTCGCTAATCAATCGCGCCTCGCGCAGGCGCCCCGCCAGGATCCGGCTCAACGGAACGCATACCAGCCAGAGAATAAAGGCAACGACTCTGATGGGGATTCCAGGACGCTCCCCCGTCTTCAGTGATGACAGGATGAACCGGTCGGTGATCCGAACGATCTCACCGTCCTGCTGCCGGATAAGAAGCCCTCCATCGACAATCACCCCATGCAGACTCGTATGGCTGCCGACATAGGTGTCGGCGCAGACCAGCGAATTCTCCACCTCAACGTCCTCATCCAGAAATGCCCCCGCATCCACAAAGGCATTCGGACCGATCCGGCACCCGGGACCCACCTTGGCGTAGGGACCGATCCGACAAGGACCGATGAATTCAACCGAGGGGTCGATCCTCGTTCCCGGTCCGAACCAGACTCCCGGCTTTTTCTCCTGATCGAGATGAACGGCATTGCGGTCCCGTTTCTCGAGGACTGCCCGCTGAAGGCTCATCCAGTGCTTCAGAAGGGAAACGGCATCAGTCACGTCCTTCGCGGATTCGGTCCATCCGGGCAGCGTTCCGCCATCGTGCAGACCGTCGGTCGAAGGCGGAGGTAAAGAGCTATTTACTTTGATCGGGCGCGACCAAAGATTACCCTGTTCCAACCATTCGCGAATGAGATGAGGCCGGTCGGAAGCAAAAATCTCAATTTCCCGGGCTCCTTGGCGAATTGCCTCGTCCAGCCACCACGCGAGCAGAGGCTTTCCACAGATCGGCCAGAGGATAAATGGATACGGGCTGCGGCGTGCGGTATCGAGTTCGGCCCAATCGGGCGCCACCAGCGAAAAAACGGAGGATTCAGTCATTTTTCAGTAGGCTCCTTTACCGAGAAGAACGGCTGGAATGGTGAGCAGCAGGAGTTTCAGATCGGTCCAGACACTGGTTGAGCGAATATAGTCCACATCCAGCCGGACCTGACCCGAAAAGTCGATCTCGCTACGGCCTCCGACTTGCCAAAAACAGGTGAGCCCGGGCTTTACGAGCAATCGCTGCCGATCCTCGGGGCTATACAACTCCACCTCAGATGGAACGGGTGGCCGGGGCCCCACCAATGACATATGCCCGCAGAAGACGTTCCAGAATTGCGGAAGTTCATCGATCGAGTATTTCCGGATAAAAAGTCCGATCGGTGTGATTCGCGGGTCCTTTTTCATTTTGAAGGTCACCCCCCCGTCCATCTCGTTTTGTTCCATTAATTGCGCTTTGACCTCCTCCGCGTTCAGAACCATGGACCGGAACTTCCACATGGGGAAGAGCTTGCCCCGCTTGCCGACCCTCATCTGGCGAAAAAAGACCGGCCCGCCATCAAATTTACGAATCCGCCAAGCCACAACGGCCAGCAGCGGAAAAAGCGCAATCAATGCAATTCCCGATACGACGATATCCAGCAACCGTTTCAGGCCATGTGACAGGAAGAGAACCGTCTTCCAGACGGCGAGCTTGGTGCGCAATCTCATCCGAAGCCGCAACCGCCCGCCAACCGTGGCGCTCCTTGCCCAGTAATCGATATTAAACGATCCGGATGTCTTGTCTTTTTGAGAATGCATGGGGGGAGGCGAAATAAGGACGCCGAAACGATGACATCCTGATCCCTTCTTCTCAAGGAGTAAATCATCCCTGCTGACGACAGGGAACATCCGGAAAAAATACCGTTGGAATCTTTCCAGGATTTTCTTTTACTCATTCACAGTATGAGTGACGAGGTTACGATTTATCAGGAAGGACAGGTAGTCAGGATCGACGTTAAGCTGGATCGACTGGATGCGGCCGCGGCTTCTCGTATCAAGCCTGCCTTTGCGGAGCTACCGGTCCAGGGAGTGGATCAGGTTGTAATCGATCTCGAACCCGTTCGCTTTATCGATAGCTCTGGGGTTGGAATTCTTCTGGGGATTTACCGGAAGTTCCCTTCCGATCAGGTGTCGGCGGACTTGGCTAATACGAGCCCTCCAGTGCGTTCGGTGCTAGAACTTTTGCGCCTGCACAAAATTTTTAGAATTGGGTGAGCCGACACCTTGGTCACCACCTGAATTCGCCTTTGCGAACGGCGCGCCTGCTCGACAGAGCCACGGCGTAATTGAAAATAAAGCGCACGAGTGCCGCCGGAAGGAGTTTGGCTTTGCGATTGCGGCGCCAGCGTTCAAGCGGAAGGTGTAAAAATTCCCGGGCCTGCCGGAAAAACGGTTCCTTTCGCAACTGTTCGTTCGAAAAGAGGGATAACCATTCCGGATCCTCCCGGTGTCGATCGGCAAGCCACGCGGACGGATCCTTGCCCTGCTCGCGCAATGAATGCAGGTAGAGGAACAGTGCACGGTTGACGAGGGTGCCCAGAAGGATGCGCCGTTCGTGCCGAAAAAGAGAGCCAAAACGGGTCTCAGCCTCGAACACGTGGCGAGCCCGAATCTGAAGAAACCTCTCGGGATCCTCGTCGCTGCGAAACCCATCGGTAACGATCATCGCTTTGAGAAAACCGTCTTCGACGAGGAGCCCATTCGGCAAGTGGATCTGGCGAAGAGTCTCTGCCCTACCCGCCCAGCACTGGCCACACAGTTGAGCGGGACCGATACGGGCTAATTCGGAGGACTGGGAGGAGATCCGATTGCGTAATGATTCCTGCCTCGCTTCCACATCCTTCATGGGAGTATCGCTAACCCCCTGTGCTTTCGGATGAGTTTCCAGCGTCTCGAGAAGTTGGCCGATCAACGATTCATCGGTTAGTCGGATATCGCCATCGAGAAAGATCAATGGATCCGCCCCGGTTGGGCAGAACTCATGAACCCATCGGTTCCAAGTGCGGGCTTTGCCGCCTTCCGGGAAGCATTCGACCTTAAAATCCCACCCGGGAATGGAACGTTCCTCCATCCACTCGCGGGCGACCTGAGCGGTCCGGTCAGAGGAACCATTCTCAAGAACCGTGACGCTCCCTCCCCCGTGCGCCTGCAAAATATCCTGCCGGGCCAGATCGTTCAGCAGATCTGGGAGGCAACGCTCCTCGTTGTGAGCAAAAATCGCGATGGCGCAGGATAGTTTCGTCATTGTCATCCGAAGACGTAGGAGATACGGGTAGATCCGATTTTTGGCAATGAGTAAAATCGAGAGCAGTCCGTGGCCAAGGCGTTTTTTTTCGCGGGAGGGATGTAGCCTTCTCGGGGAACAGGTGAATTCCGAAATCCCCTTGATTCCGATATTTGACCTTCGCCGGGGTTTGGGGCAGCGATTCCCCGCCCTATCCAACAATCAGTTTCACTTCCGGCCATGTCCCCTTTAATCCCCCTGGCTCTTGTCGGCTGGATTCCGCTGGCTCTTTTTCTCTTCAACAAACTCAGTGCCCACCGGGCAGTGATTGCCAGCGTAGCTCTGAGCTGGATGTTTCTTCCCCAGTTCGCCTTTCAATTGCCGGGACTACCAGACTACGGGAGAGAAGGTGCGATGGCGTTCGGTCTGTTGGCCGGATCGCTGTTGTTTGCCAATCAGGATTGGAAATCCTTTCGGGTGAGCTTTTTCGATCTTCCCGTTCTCACCTACATCGCCGTGGCGGTTCCTACATCGGTGACCAACGGACTGGGCGCCGCGGATGGCATCTCGCTGGCGCTGGAACGTTTTCTGGCTTACGGAGTGCCCTGGTTTGTCGGGAGGGTGCATTTCCGGGATGCTGAATCCCTGCGGGAACTGGTGCTCGGATTTTTTCTAGCCGGTCTTCTCTATGCTCCATTTCTCGTTTTCGAGATTATCATGAGTCCGCAATTGCACCGCATGTTTTATGGCTTTCATCCGCACGATTTCAGTCAATCGGTTCGGGGGGGTGGATTTCGACCGGTGGTCTTTCTCAGCCATGGTCTCGCGACCGCTATGTGGACGACGGCGTCCGTCCTGGCTGGGTTCGCTCTCCTGCGTGGATCGTGGTTTCAGGAACGGTTCCCGTCCTTCCGTCGTTTTCTTTGGCCGGTGGCGATCGTGATGTTCTTTCTGCTTGTTGCCAGCCGCTCAAAGGGCGCATTATTCCTCTGTCTGGCAGGGATTACGATTCTCTATCTTCCGAACAAGCTTCGGGCGTTGGCGTTAATGGGCCTGCTCATCCTGCCTCCCGCCTATATGATCACTCGGGCGAGTGGTGTGTGGGATGGACAAAACCTGATCGAGTTGGCCGGGAAAGCGGCAGGCAGTGAACGGGCCGGGTCGCTCAGTTATCGACTATACAACGAGGAAATGCTTGTCGATAAGGCCATGGAACGGCCTGTTTTTGGATGGGGACGCTACCAGCGGTCCTTCGTAAGGGACGAAGAGGGTGAGCTCATTTCCGTGCCGGACGGTATGTGGGTTCTCGTGCTCGGGCAGGATGGGGTGGTGGGTCTTGCGGCGGCGACATTGATCTATCTTCTTCCGGTGCTTCTGTTTCTTCGGGCTCTCCCCCCGCGTTCATGGAAGAATAAAAAGCTGACCCCACTGATATTCATTCCACTGTTTCTTCTCCTCACCATGGTGGACAACCTCTTTAACGACATGTTTACCCCCATGGCAATTTTGGCAGGGGGATCACTGACAGGGTGGTATCTTTTTGGAGCTGTTCGCCAGGTTTCGACGGAGGGCGTTTCGACGGCGCAATCGAATTTTTTGGATCCTGAGGCTCCGAGGGCTTTGTGAAGATGAATGGAGGCAAGGCAGAAGCATTAAAAGGTTCGGTCTGGACGTTGGGGACCTACGGAGTCTCTCAAGTTGTTCGGCTCGGGAGTAATCTGCTTCTCGCCTATCTCTTGTTTCCGGAGGCCTTCGGTTTGATGGCGCTGGTCAATGTTTTCCTGCAGGGGTTGCAGATGTTTTCGGATGTGGGAATCGGGCCTTCGATTATCCAGAATCGGAGGGGATCGGAACGATCGTTCCTGCGCACGGCCTATACAATCCAGATCATCCGGGGCATCTTTCTATGGGTGGTGACCTGTCTGATCGCAGTTCCAGTTGCTTCGTTTTACGCGGCGGAAGATCCCTCGGCGGAAAAGTTGACCTTGCTCCTGCCAGTAGCTGGGTTGACGGCCTTGATCGGAGGCTTCGGCTCCACGGGGATCTTCGTCCTTAACCGCGAGATGAGGCTGGCCAAGGTTAATGGTCTTGAATTCATCCCACAGCTTTTCTCGGTCGCGGTAATGGTTTTATGGGCTTTGGCCTCGCCCTCGGTTTGGGCTCTGGTCGCAGGGGGCTTGGCTTTCAGTATCGTGCGCCTGATTCTGAGCCATATTTGGAATCCTGGCGAGCGTGATCGACCGGGTTGGGATCGGGAATCCGCCCGCGAACTCATTCACTTTGGGCGGTGGATTTTCCTCAGCACGATTGTCAGTTTCTTTGCGATGAATCTGGACCGAATCCTTCTCGGTCGTTTGCTCACATTGGACGAATTGGGGCTTTACAGTATTGGATTTTCCTTTGCGCAGATTGCCATCCATGTTTCCGTCCGGCTGAGTTCCCTGGTCATTTTTCCGCTCCTATCCCGAAAGCGGGATGATCCCCAAGGGCTCGTCTCCGCCTGCCTTCGGGCGAGGGCACCGGTTTTGTGGGCGAGCGGAGCAGTTTGCGTCGCCTTCGCCCTGGGCGCTCCCTGGTTTTTTGAGGTGCTCTACGATCCCCGTTATGCGGCGGCTGGAGAAATCTGTAGGTGGCTTGCGATCTACTGTTGGGCGCAAATTCTAGTTTCCAGCATGGATCGAATCCCGCTGGCTTTAGGCACGCCACGACTTCTTCTTTTTGCGAATCTGATCGTAACCGTTGCGGTCATCCTGGCTGTCGCTGGGTACAATAGGTTGGGGTTGCCCGGGTTCATTACCGGAATGGCTCTGGGTCAAGTCCTTGCCCACTTCTTTCTAACGGCGACACTGCCCAGTCAACGCGGGCGGATGGCGGGACAGTCCGCGCTCTTCACGGCTCTGTTTCTGGGATATGCTCTGGCAGTCATGCCAATGGTCGATTCTATTCACCCGATCGAGCGGCCCGTCGCGGCCTTTCTTGCGGCGGCTATCGCCGGTGCGATTCCACTGGTCTTCGCGGCTTTGCAAGTCTACAGTCTGTTAAGAAGTCGGAAGGACACTTAGTGATGAAGCTTTCTATTTTGATCCTCAATTACCGTACGCCTGACCTGGCAGTCGACTGCCTTCGTTCGCTGGAGCGCGAGCGTTCGGCGGAAGTCGATTTCGAGGTCGAGCTTCTGGATAACGCCTCGGGCGACGACTCTCCGCATGTACTCACAAAAGCCATTCAGGAAAATGGATGGAATTCCTGGGTTCATCTGGAACTGGGGAAGAAAAACTTGGGTTTTGCGGGTGGCAACAATCATCTGATCCGCAAGGTCCTCGGTGCCGCTGATGTGCCGGAGTATCTCCTTCTCCTCAACAGCGATACAGTTGTCCAAACCGGTTGTCTTGCGGCTTCCATCAAGGCCTTTGAAAAAGAACCGCGCACCGGTGCTCTCTGTTGTATGTTACGAAATGCTGATGGAAGTGTTCAGAAAGTATGTCGGCACCTGACGT
>CAYVUQ010000026.1:0-4152 GCA_964454915.1 uncultured Puniceicoccaceae bacterium | reverse complement strand
CGTGGACCTGTCCACGCTTGTTCGGCTGGGCAGATCTCGAGGATCCAAGCTGGAGTCGTGAGAAAAAGGCAAGGGATGTCGGTTGGATCGGCGGAGCCTTTTTGCTGACGAAAAGTGACTTGGTGGAGAGGATTGGGGGACTGGATGAAGACTTCTTTTTCTACGGGGAGGACATTGAATTTTGCCACCGGGTGAGCCGTAATGGACACAGGGTCCGTTTTGATCCTTCCGGGGAGATCGTCCACCTCGGTGGGGCCTCGTCGGACTCTTCGCGCTTGTTGGACGAGAGAAAAGTGCGACTTGAGTGGCAGGCGCGTCTGCTCGTACAAAGAAAATGCTACGGGCGTTGGGCCGAATGGTGGCTGCGGCGATTGAACCTGGCGATTTTGGCTTGGCGCTGGAGGAGTCAGCGAAAAGCTCCGGAATCGTTGGCGGCACAGGCAACCGTGCGGGCGCGGAAGATCCTGCGGGATCCGTGGCCGGATGAAAAGGGAAGTCGATGAGAGAATCCGAAAAGCCCAGAATTCTGTTTGCATTACCCGGACTCCACCGTGTCAACCGTGGAGCGGAGGCTGCCTTCGAGAATATCGCCCGCGAGCTTGCTGCCCGTAATGGTTTTTCCGTGACGCTTATTGGGGCCGGAGAACTTCGGGAGGAGGAACCCTACCATTTTATATCTGTCCGGGCGCCCTCACGAGAAAGTTTTGAAAAATGGCCGAAGCTTCCGTTGTTTCGGAACGAATATCGCTGGGAGGAGTTCTTTTTCACGCGGCGGTTTCGAAAAGTCTATCACCCGGAACAATTCGATCTCACGGCCACCTGTAGCTATCCGTTTTTGCACTGGCATCTCCGCCGCCGGCAGAAGAAGAAACCCTCGCTCCACGTGTTTGTCACGGAGAATAGCGATTGGCCGGCGCAGCGGCAGAATTCCGAGTATCGCTTCTTCGATAGCGACGCTCTTGTCTGTACGAATCCGGAGTATTACCACCGACACAAAAATACCTGGCCCTGCGCGCTTATTCCAAACGGGATCGATGCCAACCGCTTTAGACCCGGGCAGGGAGACCGTTCACGATTCATGGATGGGGATCGTCAAAAGCCCGTCGTCCTCATGGTAAGCGCGCTGATTCCCTCGAAATATGTGATCGATGGCATCGAAGCGGTGGCGGCGCTGAATGGGGCGCGACTTCTCATCGCCGGTGACGGTCCGATGCGCGAAGAGTGCGACCGGCTCGGTCGTGATCGACTGGGCGAGGATTATCGCCGGTTGACTCTTTCCTCTGAGGAAATGCCGCTTCTTTACCAATCCGCGGATTGCCTTCTTCACCTGAGTCGTGCGGAAGCCTTCGGTAATATTTACATCGAGGCAGCCGCCTGTGGTTTGCCGGTAGTTGCCCATGATACCGAGCTTACCCGGTGGATTTTGGGCAAGAATGGATTTTATTGCGACGGGTCTAAGGCATCCACGATAGTTGATTCTCTCCGCGAAGCACTGGCAGCGCCTTGTGGCGATGAAGTCTCCGAGCAACGGCACGAATCGACTGCCGAACGTTTTGCCTGGACGGTAGTTGGCCGGCAATACGCGGACTTTTTTCGGGAAATACTGGAAAGACGGAACTCATGAAGGAGGAACTTATCAATCATCCAGACATCGGAGCCGTGGTCATCGGCAGGAACGAAGGAGAACGTCTCAAGGCGTGCCTGAGATCGCTCGTAGGGCGGGTGGCTACTGTCGTTTACGTTGACTCTGGATCGACCGATGGCAGTGGAGAGTTCGCCCGATCCTTGGGGGTATTCGTGGTGGATCTCGACCTCACCAAAGCCTTCTCGATGGCGAGGGCTCGTAATGCCGGGTGGCAAGCTTTGCTGAAAGCGTGCCCGAAAATCGATTACGTTCAGTTTGTCGACGGGGACTGTGTGGTCGAGGACGGTTGGATCGGCGCGGCCCTGGGTGCTCTGAAAGAAAACGAGACGGCGGCTCTGGTCTGCGGGAGACGCTCGGAAATTCATCCGGAGCATTCGCTCTACAATCAGTTTTGCGACATTGAGTGGAATACGCCGGTAGGAGAGGCTCGATCCTGCGGTGGGGACTTTCTCGTGCGGGCACAGGTTTTGCGTGATTCAGGGGGGATGAACGAATCCTTGATCGCGGGTGAGGAACCGGAGTGGTGCCTGCGCTTGCGGAAGGAAGGCTGGAAAATTCTCCGTATCGAGAAGCCGATGACCCGGCATGATGCTGCAATCCTGAAGTTTCGCCAGTGGTGGCGCCGTAATCGCAGGGGCGGGTATGGTGCTTTGGATGCTTGGGAGCGTTGTCGGTCGGCCTTTCCTGAGGAGGCGGAAGAAGGCATCCCGTTTGATCATCTGGTCAAGAGTTCGCGGGCTTGGACAAAGCGGTTCGTGATCACCGCGATTGGCACGTTTGTTGTGGTCTTTCTTGTCGTTTTGATGGTTGAGGGGGATTTTTGGGAGTCACTCGGGGCTGGGATGCTTATTGCGCTGGTGGCTGTCTGCGGTCTGGGACTCATTCAGGGCTGGCGGATTGCCCGGATGGTCCGCGGGCGTCATCCGTCGTCGCGTGTGCGGTTGCTCTACGGGATCTTTACTGTGATAGGCAAAGTCCCCCAAGTGCTTGGGCAGCGGGATTATCGGCGGGACCGGGAGGCGGGAAGGACGGCTCAGCTAATTGAATACAAAGGGGAGAGCTCTACAATTGAATCGGGCTGGGGTGATTGGCGCGCGGATCGGCAGCGTTGCGGCCGGTCGGCCTTTTTTCGGGAGCCATCCCTATGGGCTCTCTGGTTTTACCGCTTCGGACGTTGGAATGCCTCGCGCAACAAGGGGATTATTCGTTGGTTGTTCGACCGTTTCTATTGGCTGGGTTACCGGACAGTGGGAACTTTTACCGGGATCGGCCTGGATCGTCTCGTCGAGGCAGGTCCCGGGCTGCGGATCCACCATTTCGGTAATATATTCATCCATTCCGACGTAAAGATCGGGAGAAATTGCACGCTTCGACAAGGAATGACGATCGGGAATCGAAGCGAAGAGGGTGGGGTGCCAACGCTTGACGATGACGTGGAATGTGGTGCCTACGCCCAGATTCTCGGAGAGATTAGAATCGGAAAAGGAGCCAAGATTGGTGCTTTGAGTGTGGTCTTGCAGGATGTTCCTCCAGGCTACACCGCAGTGGGGATTCCCGCCCGGTTGATACCGCCCAAGAGTGAACGCAACGAGGAGAAGAAACCGACGTAATGGGCTGCCTCGTTTACATTGCTGCGGAATTTCCAAAGCTGTCGGAGACCTTTGTGTACCGGGAGGTTCTCAGTCTGCGGGAAGCCGGATTTCGACTCCCCGTGGTCTCCGTAAGACCTTCAGTTTCTGCCCGCGAACGGATCCCAGAGAGAGCGTTTGAAGATCGGATTGATCTTTACGGGCTTGGGATGCGGTCTTTGACGGTCGATGCAATTGGTGAGGTATTGAGGCATCCGCTGCACTCGACTCGAACGCTTTGGGGCGCGGTCTGCGATATTTTCGCCCCGGAAGAATCGACGTCGATCCTCGCACGCGCAAAAGCAGTCTTTCAGGCGGTTGCCTCGCTGGCTCTTGCGAAGCGGCTTCGTCCTTTGATTCCGCTGCATCTCCACGCCCACATGGCTCACGTTCCCACGTCGATCGCCCGCTACACCGCTAGACAGTTGGGGATTACTTTCAGCTTTACCGGGCATGCGGCAGACCTTTTCCGCGATCGCTCTTTTCTCGAGCGCAAGCTGAGGGAGGCGAGCCATGTTCACTGCATCAGCCAGTGGCATCGGGAATTTTATCAGGAAATGGTAATTCGGGAGGAGAATGATTATCCCGTTGTTCGCTGCGGAGTGGATCCCGACGACTACCCGTTCGAACCCAAGGCAAAGATGGGCGATCCTCCCACTCTCCTCGGGGTGGGTCGCCTCGTGCGGAAGAAGGGTTTCGATCTCCTCCTCGAAGCAGTCGCAGCCCTCAAGCGGGACGGGATTGCTCTCCGGGTGACTCTCATGGGAGACGGACCGGAATCCGGCGCGCTTCGCGATTTGTCTGGCACCTTGGGAATTGCGGATGACGTAGAGTTTACTGGTGCTGTCAATAATAAGGCCGTTGCCCTCGGGATGGGAG
>CAYVUQ010000025.1:0-11759 GCA_964454915.1 uncultured Puniceicoccaceae bacterium | reverse complement strand
GGCCAGGCGCACCTCGTCGATCTTGTTCCCCGAAGACAGGATGTCCCCGATGGGTCCGGCGACTTGTTCCAGGTTGATCTCCGAGAGGTCGGTAAACACCCGCTCCGCATCGGCTGCCGCCTCGGTGTCCCCACGCTTCCGGGCCTCGATGATCGCCCCCCAGGCGGCGGTCAGTTCCTCTTTGGGATCGATGAACGCCACCCGGATCACGAAACGCAAAGGGGTGAACAACCGACCGGTCCAATCCCCGCGATACACGAAATCGCCGGCCTGCTCGTAGGGATCGGTCTCGGGCTCCGACAAGAGTTGGCGCAAGGGGTCTTCATACATCGAGCGAAAGGCCGGGCTGCGACGCAGGGCATACTGCACCGGACCGCCTTCGGTCCCGACCCGCTGACCCCAGAGCCGCTGGCCCGGCTCTGAAAGGACAAACTCCATAAAGGCGTCCGCCACCGCCCGGTTGGGCGCACCGCGCAGAATCCCGATCGGGTCGGCCGACAACGTGGAGGCCCCCTCGGGAGTCACATATCGCAGCCGGTCCCCGCCCCCGCGGGTCTCCACCACCTCCGCCTGATAGCGGCCATAGAAATCGATGGACATCCCCACCGCACAGTCCCCCTTGGCCACGTCCATCGGACCCTTTGTCGCCGAATCGGTGAAATACCGCGCGTTGGCCGAGATTTTCTGGATCAACCGCATGGCTGCGGCCCACCCCTGTGCGACGCCTTTTTCCTCGGCCTGCTTCGCGGGCAGCCCCTCGGCAGACAAGCGGTCCACCGCAAGGTGCATCTGCTCCTGCACGATCATCTCAAAGGCCTTGGTCATGGACCCGCTCTTGGTGGGATCCGCCAGGGCCACCTCTCCCAGCAGCCGGGAGTCCGACAGGTCCGCCCACGAATCGGGCGCTTTCCGTATCCCGAGTCGCTCCAGAGAATCGCGGTTGTAAATGATGCCGAAGCTGGAGAGAACCGCGCCAACCCACCGGCCCTCCGCGTCGCGGAATACCTCCCCGGCGAACGCACCGGGAAACAGGTCCTGCGGGAAGCGGCGGTCGAGATCTGCACCGTCTTTCCAGGGAACGAGCGTTCCGATGGCCGCTTGTTTCTGGAATTCGTAACTGCCGCCGCCGAAGAAGATATCGACCCCGATGGAAACCGGAGAATCGAGAAACGCGCGGCGGGCCATCTCTGCATCGGACCCATCCTCCGGCGTATCATCGAGGCTCATACGCCGATTGTCGAAACCCGTACGGACTTCGGGAGTCCAGCCGCGCCCCATCTCGTCCGTCCAGTAGTTGCGAAAGGAGTTTTCGTATTCGGAACCCAGATACCGGACGATTTCACTGGTACCGCCGATCACCCGCCAATCGACATCGACGGTGCGTCCGGTCCGCTCCTCGTACCAGTCGCGAAATCCGGTCTCGAATTCGAAACGGATCGACTCGTTGTGCGGTGTGATGATCACCACCCGGTCCTCCGCGTCGCCGATGGTCTCTTCCTCCCGTTTCAAAACGAACGGCAGGGCCACGACCGCCGCGACTAGAAGGAGGATGACGACGTTCTTCATCACACTTGCGGAAACAACGCCCGATCAACCAACGGGCAGGACGACCACATCTTCGGTTTCCGCCGAGAGAAACAGTCGCCCGTCGCGCCCCCCGGCCCGGTGTTTGGGGTTCAACTCGGACACCCGAAGCTTTTCGTCCCCGTTCTCAGGGGCGAACACATGATGCGCCACCTCCCCGAAATAGACGGATTCCCCGATGTTTCCGGGAATGGAATTCTCCTCCGGGTCCGCTTCGAAGATGCGGAACATCTCGGGCCGCACACACAACACGACTTCCACCCCGGCGTTCGGCTCGCCATTGAAACCGCACAGGACGCCGCTCAGCGGGCCGACCGGGGTTTTCACCCAGGCCTCACCCGCGCCGACACGCTCCACGACACCGGGGATGAAGTTCGTCTCTCCGATGAAACCCGCTACGGTCCGCCCGGAGGGGCGGCGGTAGATATCGGTCGGAGCACCTACCTGTAGAATCCTGCCCTCTTCGAACACCGCCATCCGGTCGGCAATGGAGAGTGCCTCTTTCTGATCGTGGGTGACGTACACCGTGGTCAGCTCGAATTCCTTGCATATCCGCCGAATTTCCAGGCGCATCTCATTCCTCAATTTCGCATCAAGGTTTGACAACGGCTCGTCCAACAGCAGACACCGGGGGCGCACAACCAGGGCTCGGGCCAGGGCCACGCGCTGCTGTTGCCCGCCCGAAAGCTGGTTCGGCTTGCGATCGGCAAATTCCCCCATACGCACCGAAGAAAGAGCCTCGCGCACCCTCTCCTCCCGTTCTGCGCGGGGAGTCTTCATCTCCTTTAGCCCGAAAGCAACGTTTTCGCCCACCGTCATGTGCGGCCACAGGGCATAGCTCTGGAACATCATGCCGGTCCGGCGCTTGTGCGGCTCCATCCGGGAAACATCCTGATCCCCGAAGAAAACCTTTCCCTCGTCGGGCACGTAGAATCCCGCAAGCGTCCGCAACAGCGTGGTCTTACCGCATCCGCTGGGACCGAGGAGAAAGAACAGCTCACCGGGTTCGATGGAAAGATCAACGCCCCCCAGTGCCTCGGTTTTACCGAAGCGCTTCACCAGACTCTCGACCCGAATTCCTATCATGCGCCCCCGGTTCTTGATCCCGCCACCTGCAAGTCAACGAATAAAGGCCGCATATGGAAAAAGGGTGTAACAGTGCGGCAAGCGTCTCAACCGCCCATGATATTGAAAAGACGGTCGAGACCCTCCTCGATCAGCTCTTCCGCCTTCTTCGCTTCTCCACCGTTCGACGAGTCCGTTTCCCTCTCTTTCTCCAGATCCTTCGGTTTCAGCCTCGCGGCCCGCTCGACCGCACCCAGGACCATCTCCCAGAGCTTCCCGGGATCGGGGTCCGCAAGCGTTCCGGTCAATTCCACGGCACTCTTCCACGAACGGTAGCCAGCCGCGTTCGTCTGCTCCCCCAGTAGTCCGAGGACCCGCAGGGGCGGAGACAACGGCTCCTTCGCCCCGAGGGTAACCTCCACGCGCATGGGAGTTTCCGTGATGGATTCGAGATCGCTCGGTTCGATCCTGCCGCGACCGTCCAGAGACAGGTAGGGCCCCCTGAGCCGCGCAGTCGGTATCTCCGTAGCCCCTTCCTCCGTGCGTTTGAGATTCAGGTCCAACGTCGAAAACGGCACCTCGCGGAACAACAGAGCTACTTCACCCAGAGCCGCAACACCGGGCCGGTTCAGCTTGTCCGACAACACGATCCCGGCGATCGACCCCACCTCCACGATACGGGTGACCCTCTCCCCGGGCTTGAGCGAGCGAATCAGGCCGTCGCGTCCTTCCAAAGATAAACTTCCGACAAGTTTTCCGGGAAGGTCACCGGGATCAGCAGCCGAACCCGAAAACTCCCACCCCAAATCGAAAAGACCTTCCAGTGAAGGCGACCCGCTCTGCATTTCGCGCAGGAGCGGGCCAAGCGGAACCCGCTCCAACCGACCGCGAGTGGAACCCGTCACCCCGCCACCCTCCCGAGCCACCCGCATCTCGGCGGTGAGGTCGGCATCGCCCATCCATTCGGCAAAGACCCGTCCCGACAGGTCCTCGCGGCGGATCGTGAACGCCGCATCGACGTTCTTCCAGGATGGAAAGCCGGGAAGCAGTATCTCTCCAAACGCAACCGACCCATCAAGCTCCGGCAGATCGTCACCCGGGAAAGATTTCCCGCCCGATTCGCCAGCCCCGTCCGTCCTGGATGCTTCTCCGTCTCCGACCCCCCGCCAGATCGAGGCGAATCCCTGCCAGGCTTCCAGGTCAGCCCGATCCCCTTCCACATGGACGCTGTATCCGCCTTGATCGCGCTCCGAAATCACAATCGAGGCATCGGAGACCTTGTTGCTTCCGTCCGTAAGGCGAGTCCCGCCTTTCAAGTTCAGGGGTTCGAGACTTCGCAGGTCCACCCCGCCGGTCCAGTCGTAACTGCGAAGGGAATCCAGCGGAGCACCTGCGACGAGATCCCACTGGCCGCTGATCTTCTCCTCCACCACCTCAACATCGACCCGGAGTCGTCCACCCGATAGATTTGGAACGAATCGCCCCCAGTCCGACCTGCGGAAGGCGGAAAGATCGCTTTCCAATACCAAAGCACCCCCCTGGTCTTGTGCGGTCGCCGAAACATCGAGCAACCGCGGACCGCCACCCGGGCCGTCCACAGACAGGGTCAGGGCCTGGGACTGCACACCTGGACGATACGCCGCGCGAAGGAAGGCACCCGGAAGCTCCGCCGCGAGAATGGATACGGGAATGTCTCCGCTCAGATCAGCACGCCGCACGCGACCGTCATCTCCCAGGCTCATGCCACCCTCGATCTGGACCGGAGCACCGTCTTCACGATCCATCGAAACCTCCAGGGAAAAGGTCCCATCCTCTTCGCCCGCGATCCAGTCGGTGATCGCCAGGTTGAAAGTTGTCGGTTCCGGGTGCCTCGGCCCGGTGCTGATCTCGGCCTCCACCTTTACTTCCGCCAGGTCCAGGGGGAGAACCGGTCCCTCGCGGAGAAACGCGAATGCCCCGGGTCCCGGGAAAGCGGTCGTCTCGGAAGGGCCGGACCCCGTGCCCGCCTCGACCCCATCACTCCCATCAGCCGAGGAAAACGCCCCTCGATCGATCTTTAATCCTGCAACCGCCCGCACAATTCGCAAGCGTCCCCCAGGGGGTGCCTCCAGGCGAACCCGCCGGATATCGACAGAGGCCGCAGCGTCGTTCGCACGCCATACCCCGGAAAAAACACCATCCAACGAGGCAGGGTCTCCCGGCAAAAAATGCACTTCGCCAATTTCAATCTCCAAATTCCCGGAGGACAAGGACGGCAAACCCGGATCCGAAACCGAGACCCGCCCGGCAAGACGGATGCCGTCTCCAACCTCCGAACGCAACGACGCATCCACCTTACCAGCAAGCCGGATCGAATCGGATTCCGCTGGAAGAAGGGCTTGCAGGGCGGCCAGTTCACCCGAAAGGTCCGCTTCGACAACCGCCCGGTCGGGAGAACCGCGTTTCCAGGTCACATCCGTATCGAAGTCAAACTCACTCCCTTCGTCGGACAATGTGCCCGCAAAGCGAATACGAGCACCTTCCGCATCGACTCGTGCGCCGGGGGAGAAAACCGCAGTGGCCCAGCCGGAGCCTTCATCCGCAGCGAAACCAAGCGTCCAATCACCGGAAGGCCGCAACTCCAGAAGGCCGTCGTCGCCCGCTAATTCCCAGGCTCCATTCAGTTCCGAAAAACGCCATCCCGACACAAAAACCTCCGCAACCTCTCCCGGAAGCGCAAGGCGGAGCGAGCCGAACACGCCCTGGGGGACCTGCTCGGCGGAAAGTGCCGTCATCGGCAGGGGGCGAACCAGCGAAGCGTGGATCCACGAATCCGCTTCCACCTCGCCGGACGGACCAACCCGCAGGTGCGCATCCCTGAGCTCCGGCCCGGCGGATCCGTCCGGGGAAACCTCGAGATTCGCCGTCGCGGTGAGTCGCTCGGCGATACCGGGAACCGTTCCCGAGGGCACATCCGAATGAACCGATAAACGGATACTCTCCACCGGCTTTCCGGCGACAAGCGACATTGAACCGTCCGCCTCGAAAGAAATCCCGGGCAGGGGCTGTCCTGCGAAAGGAACCAGAAAATCCAGATCGGGGGCACTGGCACCGAGAGAGAGGTCGAGCACCGTCGGTTCGGCCCTCCATTGTCCCTCGAGACCGACGTTTCCATTCTCGAAAAAGGCTTTGGAAGAAAGGGTCAGAACATAGGTTTCGTCCCCCGTTTCCCCACGGGACGCCCTCCCCTCAACCACGAGTTCGCCCTTCGCACCCTCCACACGCGAAACGACGGTGGCCGAGAGCGACGCCATTTCCGGTCGTCCTTCCCCGTCAAAGGGAATCGAAAAGACCGTCCGCAGCACCGGAAGATGGTCCTTCGCCGAATCCGCAGGCTCAAACGTGATCCGTGCCTCGCCAGTCGCTCCCGGCTTCCAGTCGGAAAACCCGGCCTCGAAGTCGCCCTCGCCTTGCTCCGGATGCGAAACCACTCCGTTGATCGAAACCTTGCCGACGGACACTGGCAACCTCCAGGAAAGGAGGCCCTGAAAATCCCGCGGAAGAACCGGTTCATCCGCCGACGGCGGTCGGCCCGATTCCACGGCGTCATCGCCTCCCGCTCCGGCGGGAAGACTCACCGTCAGGCCGTGGGCCGTCACGTCAAGCACATCCAGAGATCCACTCAGCAGGGAAAGCCAGCGCACCTCCACCTTCAGATCGGGCACCCTGAGGAGAAATCCGTCCTGGCGGAACTCCAACCCCGTTGCCCGCACACCTCCGGCACCCGCAGAGAACCGGCTGACCGCGACCTCGCGGCCATCGCCAGCCACGACGGCGAGGAAGACCGCCTTCTGGACCATCGGCACGAACAAAGCGGCAACACCCGCAGCAAGAAGCACTACGGCGACCAGAAACGTTTTCCCGATCCGCCCGATCTTCACTCTCCCCCCCCTTCCTGGTTGAGGATTTTCTGAAGGATCTCGGACATGTCGTCCACCCTGTCGAGCACCGAACGGTCCACGAACATCGGTCGCTTCAACTGCAGGGCCAGCACCAGAGAATCACTGGGGCGTGCGTCCAACTCGACCAGCTTGGTGTCGATCTCGTTCTCCATCCGCAGAATCAACCGCGCATAGAAAGTTCCATCGTCCACATCGTTGATGACGACACGCTCCAACTCGATTCCGAATCCCTGGAAGACCGAGCCGATCAGATCGTGGGTCATCGGTCGTTCTTTTTTCACCTCGTTGATCGTCATGGAAATCGTGTGACCGATGCCCTGGTCCACGTAGATGACGAAAACCTGTTCCCCGGTCCCCAGGAAAACTGCGCAACCGCTCTCCGTCGGCATCACTCCCTTCACCTCGATAGGCAGCACATCATTTTTCATGGTCCCACCCTAGCAAAACCGCGCCCGCGACACAACGCAAGGGACAGGAATCTCTTCCCTCTTTTTCCCTTGCCTGAAACCTCGAGGCATGTAACTTGCTCTCGCGTCACCGAGGTGGATTTTTCCAGTTACCAGACAGAGGACTTTTTCGACGAAATGTTCGACGACGACGGCTCAACCCGGCCACACTACCGGGCACTGATCACCCGTCTTCGGGAACTCGACCCCGGGGAGATGATGCAGAAGCAAAAGGCAGTGGACCGTGCCTTTCTGCGCCAGGGGGTCACCTTCACCGTGTACAGCGACGAACAGGGAACGGAGAGAATCTTCCCGTTCGATCTTTTCCCGCGCATCATTCCCGCCTCGGAGTGGACGGTGCTCGAAAACGGGCTGATACAGCGCATGGAGGCACTCAATCTTTTCCTGAAGGACATCTACTCGGAGCAGAGGATACTGGAGGAAGGCGTTGTGCCGCGGGAGCATGTCGAGTCGGCGGCGCATTTCCGCCCGGAATTCATGAACGTCCCGGTGCCGAGAGACATTTTCATCCACATCTGCGGGACCGATCTGATCAGGGATCGCGATGGTCGCTACCTGGTCCTCGAAGACAACGCCCGATCACCCTCGGGCGTCTCCTATCTGCTCGAAAACCGGGACGCCATGAAAAAGGTGTTCCCCCACTTTTTCCCGATGTCGGGGACGCGGCCCGTGGACAACTACACGGAAGACCTGCTCGCCGTCCTCCGGCACATCGCACCAGCCGGGGTGGACGATCCCGTGGCGGTCCTGCTGACCCCCGGGGTTTACAACAGTGCCTACTTCGAACACAGCCTGCTGGCCCGACGGATGGGGATCGAGATTGTCGAGGGCCCCGACCTCGTCGTTGAGGGCGGATACGTTTACATGCGGACCACGGACGGATTGCGCAAAGTCGATGTGATCTATCGGAGAATCGACGACGATTTTCTCGACCCCGACGTGTTCCGCTCCGATTCACTTCTCGGGGTCCGGGGACTCGTGGACGCCTACCGACGTGGAAATGTGAGCCTGGCCAATACGATCGGAACCGGGGTCGCCGACGACAAGGTGATCTACAAGTTCGTCCCGGATATGATCCGTTTCTACCTGGACCAGGAGCCGATTCTCGACAGTGTGGAAACCTACCTCGCCTCGGACCCGGCGGAGCGGAGCCACATCCTGGCCAATCTGGAGAATATGGTGGTCAAGTCCGCGAATGAGGCGGGCGGATACGGTATGTTGATCGGCCCGCATGCAACGCGGGACCAGATCGAGGACTTCCGGGGGAAGATCGAATCGGCACCGAGAAACTTCATCGCTCAGCCCCCTGTCTCTCTCTCCCGCCATCCGACCATCACCGAAACCGGAATCGAAGGACGCCATGTGGACCTGCGTCCCTACATTCTCTGCGGCAAGAAGATCAGCGTTCTCCCTGGAGGCCTCACCCGGGTCGCTCTCAGAAAGGGGTCGCTCGTGGTGAACTCGTCACAGGGCGGCGGAAGCAAAGACACCTGGGTCCTCTACGGAGACTCCTGATATGCTGTCACGCGTCGCGGAATCATTGTATTGGATCGGTCGCTACATCGAGCGGGCGGACAACATCGCGCGGCTCCTTGACGTAAACCTCAATATCCTGACGGACTTCAAGGACCTCAACGATTCGCGCCTGACGGAGCATTGGGAGCCTATCATCCGCAGCACCGGGGACTGGGCTCTTTTTCAATCCATGGGATACCTCCCCACGTCCCGCGCCGCGACCGATTTCCTTACCTTCGACGGCAACAACCCGAACTCGATCATCAACTGCCTGGTGGCGGCCCGGCAGAACGCACGGGTCATCAGGGACCAGATTCCCACGGAGCTGTTCGGCGCGGTAAACGACGCCTATCTGGAATTGCGCGATTCGGACTCCTCACAGGTTTGGAGGGAGGGACCTTTCGAGTTCTATCGCCGCATCCAGAGCTTTTCGCAACTTTTCCAGGGAATGGTCGAGTCCATCGTGGTGCGCGGGCTCGGATACCACTTCATGGAGGTCGGCAAATTTTTGGAACGCGCGGACAAGACCAGCCGCATTCTCGATATCAAGTACCACATCCTCCTTCCCAGCGTGAAGGATGTCGGCGGGGTCGTTGACACTGCCCAATGGACGGCTGTCTTGCGTTCGTGCTCCGCCTTCGAAGCCTACCACCGAAACTATGTGACCAACGTCGATCCGGCACGTGTCACCGAGTTTCTTCTCTTTTCGGGGAGGTTCCCGCGTGCTGTCCGTTTCTCCGTGAACCGCATCGGGCAGACCCTGGCAGACATCTCCGGGGGCAACGACGAACGCTTCTCCAACGAGGCCGAACGGGCGTGTGGACAGTTGTACGGAGACCTGACCTACCTGTCCGTCCAGGACATCTTCGACCAGGGGCTGCACGAGTATCTGGACTATCTGCAAGTGCGCCTCAACAAGGTCGGCACCGCGATACACGAGACCTTTTTCGGATCGAATTCGTGACCGTAGCCGCGGGACCGGGCGCGGTCAGCCTCAGGCTTCAGCGGCCGCACCCGGCGAACGGGCGATCTCGAAAATCGCGTACCCGGAACGCCATGCGGCCAGCCAACGGCAACGGCTTTTCCAGTTGCCGCGGAGATAAATGGCCCGGTTGATCCGCAATCCGCTACGGCGGACGAAGCCCTTCAAGTCACCGACCGAAAGGTGGTTCGTGAGGGGGGAGTCCTCCCACCGAAGCGGATAGACCGAGTTCCGTGCACGGCCTCCATGGACAAGGAAATGAAGCCGGTTGAACCAATAACCATGGTTGATCGTGCCAACCAAAACCGAGCGACCGACACGGAGGGCCTCGCCAATGACGACACCTGGTTCGCCGATCATTTCGAGGGTTCGCGAAAAGACCACAAAATCGAAAGCACCGTCGTCGAACCGTCCCAGAACCCCGGCTGCGTCCCCCTGGAAAACATTCACGCCCTTCCGCAGACAGGACGCGATTTTCACCGGATCCGAATCCACCCCAACCCCCTGTACGTTTTTCTTCACGGCGAGTTCCTTCAAAAGAACCCCTCGACCACACCCGAGGTCGAGGACGCTGCTGCCTTCCCCGATCCAATCGACCATGATCTCGAAATCGATCTGTCTCCGTTTGCTGGTGCGCCGGAGAAAGGGGCTCGGAGTTGGATTCGGCGGATCGCTCATTGGAGGGAAAGAAAACTGCGCACGCACAGATCAAGGGCGGGAGCGTCGATGAGAAACGAGTCGTGGCCAAACTTCATATCCACTTCCGCATAGGAAGCGTTCTTTCCGGAACGGAGTAACGCTGCCGCAATGCGGCGGTTCTGTTCGGGAGGAAACAACCAGTCCGAGGTGAACCCCACGACCAAAAACCGGGCGCGGACGTCCGCAACCGTCTCCTCAATCGAACCCGACGGGCCATAGAGGTCGAATCGGTCAAGAGCCTTCGTGAAATAGATGTAGGTGATCGGGTCGAACCGGTTGACGAACTGCTGCCCCTGGTAGCGAAGGTAGCTCTCCACCTCGAACTCGATATCCTCGAGCACCGCTGACGGCGCAGCACGGCGCGGTGAGCGTCCGAACTTTTCTTCCAAACCCTCGTCCGAAAGATAGGTGATATGGGCCATCATCCGGGCCACCGCGAGACCAACATCCGGTCCCTCGCCCGGGGGGTAGGAGCCACCCCGCCATCTCGGATCCTGCAGGATTGCAGTCCGCCCCACTGCGTTGAATGCGATCGCCTGCGCATTCTGGCGCGGAGTGGTCGCCAGTGCCAGAACGGATCGAACCCGATCCGGCTGATCGATCGCCCACTGCAGGGCCTGCATGCCGCCCATGCTGCCTCCGGTCACCGCAGCCAGGCGGTCAATCCCCAGATGATCGAGCAAGAGGACTTGCGCCCGCACCATGTCACCTATCGTCGGGACCGGAAAGGCCAACCGGTAGGGCTCCCCGGTTTCCGGATTGAGCGAAGAGGGTCCTGAAGAGCCCTGACATCCGCCAAGGCAGTTGCTGCAAATGACGAAGAACCGGTTCGTATCAACAGGTTTTCCGGGCCCGATCATGCGGTTCCACCATCCGGGCTTGCGGTCGCGGAGCGAATAGACCCCGGCGCAATGGTGGTCTCCGCTGAGCGCATGACAAACCAATATGGCATTGGAGCGTGAGGAATCGAGAGTTCCGTACGTCTCGTAGCGCAGACGGAAGCCAGGAATCGTCTCACCGGAGTCGAACCGAAACAGTCCGTCGTGGTGAAAATCCTCGTGTCGCACGATTCCCACCTCTCCCTCGGGTGGGTCCGCTTCTGTACGCACGGGCTGGGCATCGTTCATCACTCTTGCCGGAAGATGCTGGGGGAGGGGCGTTCATTCAACCACCTTTTCGTCCGGCATCACTCTTGATTAGGCCTCGCGGTCACCCCCGGAAAAGGTTCGGGCGCAAAGTGTCGCTTATCCGCGCCCCCTTCCACAAGGCACATGTCGCACACCCTGGACATCTCGGATGCATCTCCCACGCGGCGGATTTCGCGGAGGAAGCGACCATCCGCATCGACACCCTCTCCGACGAAGACAAGATACCGCTTCAAGTGGGCGACCAGCGACCGGCCTTCCAGCCCGGGGCGACGTTTGGCCTGCAAAAGCTTGTCGATATAGACGCGGACATCGAGGAGAGTCGGCTCGAACACGGGGACGCCGCGCACCATCTCCCTGA
>CAYVUQ010000024.1:0-12116 GCA_964454915.1 uncultured Puniceicoccaceae bacterium | reverse complement strand
CGCCATCCTTACGGCCACAGGCTCGACCCTCGCCACGTTGACCGCCGCCGTCATTCTCCGCAATCGCGACTTCCAGCCGCAGTTGAACCGGGTGCGGGACCTTTTTCCGCTGGTTTTTTCGATCATCCTTCTGGCTTCGCTGTCGGCCCTGGCCGGTGCGCTGTCGGTGTTCAATTTCACCGATGCTCCGGACGAGCTTCTGTTTTTCCGGGTCTTTTCAACCTGGTGGGTAGGGGAGGCGATCGGTGCCCTGCTCATCGGCTCCCTCGGGTTTGTCTGGTGGTCCAATCCGGAGTTTGACCGGCAGCGGCGTCTTGAAATGGCCGCACTGGTCACCGGGGTAGCCGCCCTGAGTGTCCTCTGCTTCTACAACGACGACTCCGACTGGGTGGAGCGCTTTCAATTCTCCTTTGTGATCTTCCCCTCGCTTGTCTGGGCCGCGCTTCGGTTCGGGTCGCACGGGACCACTCTGGCCACCTTGTTGATCGCGGTGATTGGCCTGCTTGGCACCGTGCAGGGCTATGGTCTCTTCAGCATCGAAATCGATGGTTCGGGACTGACCAGGAATCTTTTCCTTTTGCAGTCTTATCTTGCGGTGATCGCACTGACCGGGCTGGTGTTAAGCTCCGCCTCCGTCGAGCAGAGTGAAAACGAGGCAGCCCTCCGGGAGGCCAACGATCAGTTGGAGGCCTCGGTCAGGGCTTTTTCGCGCACCGCAAAGGAGGCGCGCAATGCCAACCAGAAGAAGAGCGAGTTCCTCGCCCTGATGAGCCACGAGCTGCGCAATCCCCTCAACGGCGTCGTCGGCTTTACCAGCCTGCTGATGAACACGGATCTCAGTCGTGCGCAAAAGGACCATATCTCCATGATCAAATCGAGCGGCGAGACCCTGCTCAAAATGATCGACGAGATTCTCGATTTCAACCGCATCGATTCGACCAAGCCCGAGCTGGACGAGTCTCCGTTTTCCCTCCGCCAGCTGATCACCGGCGTGGCCGACGTGTATCGGCTGCACGGTGACCGCAAAGGGTTGGCGGTGTCCGTGGATTACGACGAGAGCGTGGGGGAGTTTTTCCGCGGGGACCATCAGCGCATCCGCCAGGTTCTCAGCAATCTGGCCGGGAATGCTGTCAAGTTCACGGAGAAGGGCTCGGTGGTCGTACGGGTTTGCCGCGGCACCGGATCTTCCGAGGCCGGTGCGGACCGGCAGTGGGTCCGTATCGAGGTGCGGGATACCGGTATCGGGATCGAGAATGATGAGGCCGAGAGGCTTTTCATCCCTTTCAATCAAGCAAACCAGTCCATTGGCGGTCGTTTCGGAGGAACGGGCCTCGGGTTGGTGATTTCCAGAAATCTGACCTCGGCACTGGGCGGAACCCTGGATTTCAAGAGTGAGCCGGGACGGGGCTCCACCTTCTGGTTTGATGTGCCCTTGCTGAGGTCCAACAGCAAAGAGGTTGAGGAGGCCGAGGCCCGTGCAGCAGGCCTGGAGGGCATTGTGTCCTACGCCGAGACCCCCTCGAAGAAAGTGTTGATCGCTGAGGACAACTCGACCAACCAGCGCGTGGTCCAGCAGATACTGGAACGGCTGGGACACGCTTCCGAGGTTGCGCGCGACGGGCGCGAGGCCATCGAGATGATCAAGACCAGGGATTTCGACGTGCTCCTTCTGGACATCCGTATGCCGCTGGTCGATGGCTACGAGGTGGCCAGGGCCGTCCGCGAGGGGCGTTGCGGGCTGTCCAGGAGGAAACTGCCTATCATCGCCATCACCGCACACGCGATGTCCGAAGACCGCGAGAAATCGCGTTCTGCGGGCATGGACGGACATCTGAGCAAGCCTTTCGATCTGGAGAAAATCGCGAACGCATTGGCGGAGGTTTGCGGAGAAGAAGAGGATTCGGAGATCGCCTGACCCCCGCCGCGGCCTCCGGTCGGCTACACAGACACTGTTGATTCCCATGACCGTCCTGCAGGCAGTCTTGCTCTTGTCCGGTTTGCGCCTCGCTGCCGTGGACGCCGCTCCGAGCCCGGAGACTGGCGGGGAAAAACCATACGAAGGCCGGGTTCTTGAGGTCCTGACGTTCCACGACCCCCAGGCCGAGGCCCTTTTCGCCGAGATCCGGCACTTCGAGCAGACGACGGGTGCCCATGTGAAGCTCACGCAGGTCCGGCATCCCGAGATGGTCGCGTGGACCGACTGGGCGGAACGCATGACCGCCTTCGACGTGGTGACGGTGGATGAGCCGCACCTGGCTGAGATCGCGCCGTTCCTGCTCGAGAGACAGGACTGGCCGACCCCCGTTCTCCATGCCGAGGTTGATGCCGCCGAGGCATGGCATTCCCCCGCCCTGGAAGCGAGTTCGGTGGATGGGACGCTTCTGGGTGTTCCGGTAAACCCCAATCTTTTTCTCTACGTCTATCGCAAAGACCTTTTCGGTGATCCGGTGGAAAGGGAACGTTTTCGGGACACCTTTGGTGCGGAACTGGAACCGCCACGCGATGCGAAGGAGTTTCGGCGGATATGCGCGTTTTTCCATCGTCCTCCCGAACTCTACGGCTTCGCTCCGGTTCGCGAGACATCGGAAGGTGGCACCGTGGAGTTGGTCTGGCTGCTGGCTCTGTTTGACCAACGTCTTTTCGACGCCGACTTGCGTCCGGCCTTCGATCCCGTCGTCGCTGGACGCGCTCTCGTTTGGTATGGCGATCTTCTGGAGTTCGCCCCGGCCTCGGAGGGCGACTGGCATTACGAAGCCCGGACCGATTTACTGCGCACCGGTCGCCTGGCCCACGGAATGTTTTGGCCGGCCTACCTGCCGGATGCGCTGAACCCGGCGGATTCCGAGGTTGTCTCCAGGTTGGGATTCGCACCCGGACCCCACTCTCTGGACGGGGAACCTGTCAATGTGACCGGATTCTGGACCGTCGCCATTCCCAAAGCCTCGAAGAATCAGGACCTGGCGGCGGAGTTCGCCGCGTTCTGGTCCTCCCGGCGGACCAACGTCGGTCTCTTGCGAAAGGGTGCTGTCCCGTCGCGGGCGGATGTGATCGGCGACCCGCGATTGGCGAAGTCCTTCCCCTGGCGGGACGCCTACGCCGCCGCCCTCGGAAAGACCACCAGCAGACCCGTCCATCGGCAATACCGCAAGATTTCGGCCCGTGTCGCCGCGGTCTTCGACGCGTTTGTAGAGGGGCGAAGCACCGTTGAAGAGACGGTTGCCGCCTTGGAGCGGATCGGGGGCGACCATTCCGAACCCGAGGGTGCGCGATGAACAGAGCCTGTTCCTTCTTTGTCTTGCTTTGCGCCAGCTTCGCGCCCGTTGCCGCCGAAAAGCGCACCGTCGTCTTGTACGAGAACCCGCCGTTGATCATCCTCGACGGTGCTTCCCGTCCCGCCGGTATCGTTCCCGAGTTTCTGCGTTCTCTGGAGGTCGGTCCGGACGGCATGGACTTCGACTTCGTGGAGGCGACCTTCCCCGAGGCCATGGCGATGATCCAGGATGGGCGCGCGGACATCCTGCCTGGTGTCGCCAGGACCTATGAGCGCAGCGAGTTCATGGATTTCTCCAAAGAGCCGCTCATGCGGAACCGGGCCGTGGTTTTCCGCGGCCCGGATGTAGTGGTTTCCACCGTCGAGGATTTGCACGGCCAGCGGGTTGCTCTACTGCGGGACGATGTGCACGCTGCCGCCTTTCTGAATCTGGTCGGGATATACGGGTTGAAGGTGGATGTGACGGAGGTAGAGACCTACTCGTCGGCCGTTGAACTGATGCGCACCGGAGCGGTGGATCTGGCCGTTCTCAACCAGTTGTTCGCCGGGAATATGAGCCGCGACAACAAGGTGGTCTCGACCCTGATCAGCTTCAATCCCATCGAGATTCGTATGGGATACCGCAAGGGCCTTTCCCCCGACTTCCTGGGTCGGATGGACCGTGAGTTGCTCGCCCAGCGAGAAGACCCCGAGTCTCCTCTGAACCGGGCACTTTTCCGCTATCTCTCGCCCTCCCGCCACATCGACGTCCCGAGCTGGGTTTGGTTTCTGGTCCTCCTCCTCGTGCTGGTACTGATCGCGGCCTTGTTTTTTAACCGGTTGCTGCGGAGGGAGGTCGCCCGGCAGACCGAGGAACTCCGCGCCGAGAGAGACCGCGCCCAAGCCGCAGACCGTGCGAAGGCCCACTTTCTCAACAACGTCAGCCACGAAATCCGCACTCCACTGAACGGCATCCTGGGTTTCTGCCAGCTTCTCGAATCGAGCGAGGACCTGACCCCGGAGGACCGGGAGAGCCTGGGTGCCGTGGTTGAGTCCGGCCACCGGCTGGAGTCTGTGCTGGGAGCGATTCTCCATTATTCCTCAGTGGTTGCCAGCCCCCGACGGAGGTTTGACGACGAGGTCCTCTTCGACGCCATGGCCGAGGAGGTAGTCGAGATTCTTTGCCTGCGCCTGGATTTTCCGCCCGAAAGTTTCCGGCTCTCGGTGGCCGATGTTGCGGGGAAAATCTTCCTGAGTGACCGCAACGCCTGGTTCCTCATCATCGAGGGTCTGATGGCGAACGCCGTGAGGTTTGGCAAAGGTGCACCGGTCGAGGTGCGGATGCGCACCATTGAGCGGGAGGACGGCGATATTCTCCTGCATCTCGATGTGGTGGACGGCGGGGACGGCATCCCGGAAAGCTTCCGGGAGCGGGTTTTCCTCCCCTTCGAGCAGGTGGACTACTCCCTCACCCGTGAATTCGAGGGCCTGGGCCTGGGGCTCAGTCTGGTTCGGGCGCATGTTGATCTGCTCGGAGGCAGGATGGGCATGGAAGACGAGCCCGAGGGCGGATTCCGGGTTTGGGTCGAGGCGAAGGTCAACGAAATCAACCCGCCAAATCTCGGAAAATCCTGCTGAACGCGTCGATCCCGTTGCGCAGGATGCCGAGGTGGAAACTCTCGTCGGGGGCGTGGAGATTATCGTCCGGGGTGAACAGACCGACCATCAGAGTGTCCAACCCCACGATGTTTTTCAGGTCGGCGATGATCGGTACGCTGCCGCCCTCTCGCAGGTATAGCGGCCTCTTTCCGAACGCTCCGGCGATCGCTCCATCCACCGAGGCGAACGCCTTGGCAAGCCGCGGATTCAGGTCCGGCGGAGTGTTTGGACGCCCCGGCGGCACCACAGCGTAGGGATCGCCGCTGCCCAGGGTCTCGATCTCGATCATCACTCCCGGGGGACAGCGCTCCCGCAGCGCACGCACGAGGGCGTCCTCCACCTCCCGGGCACTCTGCCCCGCCACCAGCCGACAAGTGATCTTTGCGAAGGCCTTGGAGGGGATCACGGTTTTCTGCCCCTCGCCCTGGAAACCGCCGCCGATTCCATTGAATTCCAAAGTGGGACCGAAACGAACCGCCTCCCGAGCGTTGTAGCCCGGTGCGGTGAAAAAGGCGTCCACCCCCAGGAAATGCGCGTAGTCCTCTTCCGTGCCCGGCAGTTGCGCCAATTCGGCTCGCTCCCAGTCGGCGGGGGGGGCGACCCCGTCGAGAAACCCCGGGAGATTGACCGAGCCATCGTCCCGGTGGAACGAAGCCAGCAAGGTTGCCAGGGCCTGGATTGGGTTCCGGACCGCCCCACCGTGGATGCCCGAATGCAGATCAAAGCGTGGCCCGGTCAGTTGCACATTTACGGCTACCAACCCCCGCAGTGCAGTCGTAACCACGATTTGATCCGGGGACGGGCTTCCGGTATCGGAGAGCAGCACGAAATCCGCTTGCGAAAGCCGGTCGCGGCAGGCTTCCAGAAATCCGCGGAAGCTGGGACTGCCGATCTCCTCCTCCCCTTCGATGAACCAGGTGATGTTCAGCGGCAGGTCCGGTGTGTCGGACAGCACCCGCTCCAAAGCGGCCATGTGGACGATCTGGGGGCCCTTGTTATCGGCGGCCCCCCGCCCGTAAAGCCGATCACCGCGCACCTCGGCCTCGAAAGCGGGGCTGGTCCATAAATCGAGCGGATCGGCGGGCTGCACATCGTAGTGGCCATAGACCAGCACATGGGGGTCCTCTGGTCGCGTCCGCCGCTCCGCGAGCAAGATGGGATGGAGCGGAGTGGCCACCTCCTCTACCGAAAATCCAAGGTTCTTCAGGCGGTCAGCGGCAAAGACGAAGGCACCCCGCATTCCTGCCGAGGCCGACGGATCGGTGGACACGCTGGCGTGGGAGACGTATTCCCGGAGGAGAGCAATCGGATCGGACATGCGGCGAAACGATTGGGAAGATCGCGACTGATCGCAACAATTGCCTCGGGCTTCTTTCCCCCCGTCCGTAGCGAACTTCGGATTCAGCGTGCGTGGAGCGGTGGAATTGCGGAGAGGTGGAGCTACCGGCGGCGACGGGATACACAGACGAGCAGGACGGAAAGTCCCGCCAGCAGGCTGGAGGCACCTGGCTCGGGCACGACCGTGAAGGAGAGTGTCGGCAGGTCCCCCGTCATCCCGTCTATGTCCGGGCCGGTTCCTCCAAAGGGTTGCTCCGTCACCCCGCCACCTCCGGTGACACTGAGCAAGGCACCGCCGAGCAAAATCTTTTTTCCGCCCCCTTTTATCGTATTCAGATAGGTCAGGCCCGCTGCCGTGAACGTGAGATCCACGAGAGTGGCATCGTCGGCACTGCTCAGCGAAACCGTTGCCAGGTCGAGAGGGCCGTCGCCGATCTTCGTGAAGAGCATGGCCGCCGCACCAATGGCAGGATCGCCCGGGTCGTCGAAGGCACTCGGACCACCGCCAAAACTCGTCAGCAGATCCTCGGACAACGCCAAAGATTTTTGGGGTAAAATGTCCTTTTTGCATGGGACTCTCGTATCTCTAATACATATCATAAACAAGTCTTATCTGTTTACGATCCCGTCACAAAGGGCAACAATCTCAATATTGGTGAAGTGGTGGAGCGGTGAAGTAGTGAAGTGGTGGAGCGGTGATCCGTGTCTTGTTCCGGGTTTTGCCAACCATCCGCGTGGCCTTGTCCCCGTCGGAACACAAGCCCCCCGCAAGAAAAATTTTGTCCGACTAAAAATTGACCCTTGGGTGCAAGGTTATTATTGACTGAGAAATTCTTTTACGGCCTTCCACAAGCAAACGCATTTTTTACGAATTCCCTGGAAGGGGATCGATTGCTTCGCACGGTTGGGTCGCAACGGGGGAGGGTGGCGTCAATCTGATGCCGGAGCCCGTTTTAGCGGGATCGAAACGCGGAAACGGGAACCCTTTTCGTTGCTGGAGACATCGATCATTCCGCCCATGCGTTCGACCAACGATTTACTGATGGTGAGACCGAGGCCGGTGCCGCCATACCGTTCGGCGGTTTGGTCGTCCGCCTGCTGGAAGGCTTCGAAGATGTCCTTCAACTTCTCCTCCGGAATCCCGATGCCTGTGTCGGACACCTCGAAAAGCAGGACATCGTGTGTTTGGGACAGGGGTTCGGTTCTGAGATCGAGAGTAACGCGACCGGAGGAGGTGAACTTGATCGCGTTTGTGAGGAGATTCATCAGCACTTGCCGGATACGGAGAGGGTCGCCCAGGTAGGGGCCGGGGTCGGCGTCGTCTGTGTGGCATTCGAAGTCGAGGGACTTCTGATGGGCCTGTTCGGTGAGCAGGTGCGTGATCTCTGTCGAGACTGCCACCGGGTTGAAGGGTACCGAGCGGATCGAGAGCTTTCCCGCTTCCATGCGGCTGAAATCCATGACGTCGGAAAGCAGGTTGAGAAGGGTGTCCGTGCTGCTTCGGATTGCCTTGAGCAGGTCCTCTTGTTCGGGGCGGGGATTATCTGCAAGGAGCAGGTCGCTCAGGCTGCTGATCGCTGCGATGGGCGAGCGGATATCGTGGCTGATGCTGGCGTAGAACGTTCCACGGGTCCGCAAAGTCGCCTCCGCCACGGCGAGTTCTTCGCGGACCTCCTGGCGGGCTGACATTGCGGCGATGCGTTCCTTTTCGTCGGTAATCCGGTCGAGTGCGTTGGCGACGATTCCAGCGATCCCGAGGTGGATGTTGAGGGTCCCTTTGTCGAACGAGGTCTCCCCGGCGTAAGCGATCGAGATAACGCAGGGAGGGTGGTGCTTGACCGGGAGGGGAAGAAAAATGACGGAGAGCGGATGCTTTTCCGCCTCGTCGGGGGTGGAGTCGATGACGACCGTGTCGATAAATTCGTCCTCCAGGACCTCAAGTGATTCTGGCTGGAAGACCTGTGGAAGGGGACAGTATCCCTCGTGCCAACACCCTTCGTGGCACTCCATAGCCTTGTTCTTCGGTTGGGATGTGAAGAAACAGATGTACTCGGGACCGAGCTCACTTTTCAGGATATGCCGGACTTCTTCGAAGGGATTCGCCTCGTAGGAAAGATTTGCCAGGTATTGCGAGATGCGTACGTAGGCTTCGAGGTTTTCTTCTTCCTGGGTCATGCCACTTGCTAGACGAATGCTTCCATGGGACGGAGGTGGAGATGTTCGACGAACCGGTCCTCGAAATCGTTCTCCAGGGCCGGACTGACGAGCCTGGCCCCGGATGCGAGACGGGAGGACTCGAACCGGACGTCGTGCGATACTGCCCAAAGCGCAGCACCATGCAAGGGCAGATGCGGAGATCCTTCAATCAACTCGGGCGCGACAAAGGGCACCAATCCGAGTCGTCGGACACTTTCGGGACTCGCGAACTCGCCGATCTGTCCCGCGAGCAGGACACGGGTCAGCCGCTCGGCGCGAAGGGAGGCGCGGTCCATGAGAAGTTCGATGGTGGCTCCGATTCCTGCCTTGGCCCGCTGGAGATAGTCGAGGTCGGTTTTCTCAAGGTGCCATTTGAAAGGCAGGTCGAGTTCAGGGCGATGGATCACGTTACCCCTGGCATCGATCCAGCCGTGCTCCAGGCAGGCGGCCACGAGATCGATAACCCCCGTGGTGCAGAAGCCGATGGGGGGCGCATCTCCGATGGTGGTTGCATCAACATGGCCCGACGAATCGATCATGCAGTTGCGAATGGCTCCGGGAGTGGCTGGAAGCAGATGGGAGAGTCCGCAACCCTCGAAGGCGGGACCCCCGGCAGCCGAAGCGACCCAAAGGGTGGATCCAGTCCACAGGGCTACCTCGGAATTCGTGCCGAAATCGACGAGCAGGGTCGGATCTGCGCTTCGGGTCATACCTGTTGCAAGGATGCCCGCCAGAAGATCGGAGCCTATGAAGCCTCCCAACGGAATCATGAGATCGAACCGGACCGCCGGAAATCGTTCCCGCCAAAACGGATCGCTGGTTTCGAAAGAGGGAAGGATGGGGCGCGTCCAGTTCTCGGGGTCGAGGGTCGCCTCGACTGCCTGTCCTGCAAACAGACAGAGCATGACCGTGTTGCCCACCACGGTCAGCGTGGACGACCGGGAGGTATCCAATGGATCAATCCCCATGCGGAGAAACCCTTCGTGCAATGTCGCAGCCAATGCTTCGCGCATCTCGTCGAGAGCACTGCGGTGTCGTGTCGCAGCCTCCGCCCGCGAAACGATGTCGGCACCAAAGTCGCTTTGGGGATTCGGGTGAGCGAGGACGGGATCGAGATGTCCCTTCGGGTTGATTCGCGACAGTTCGAGCCTCGACGTTCCGAGATCAAGGACGAGCGCGTTCGCTGATGGCTTCTGGAGGTCAACGGGCGGGCGGAGTCGAGTCGGAAAGAGATCAATCCTGTTCGGGGGCGATTCCTGCCAGGAGCATGAGCGGATGCCCTCCAGTAGTTCCACGACCAAGGAATCGTGGAGATAGGTCTGGCACGCCAGGCGGTGCCCCTGATCGATCTCGCCCTGGGAAAATTGAATGAGATCTGCCGCGGACGGTTCCGGTGGACGGCCCGATAGAACCCGGATTCCGCACTGGCGACAGTTCCCGAGGCCCGCGCAGCCCAGGACGATTGGGTGTCCCAGTCGGCGCAAGGCACCTACTAGAGGTTCGCCGAAATCGACGGCGACGCTCTCGAGCAAGGGCGTTTTCGATCCGGATCGGAAGACGGTGAGCCGGGTATCCGTTTCCTGCACCAATGCGGCTGAATCCCTCTGCACGCTCGAGCAGAACGCCAAAAGGTTCTCGGTGCGTGTTCCGAGGGGAATCTCGCAGCCCGGGGACAGGATGAATCGACCCCGGTGCGCAAGTGCGCTTGTGAGGTTGCCGCATTCGGCGAGCAGCGTGTCGGGCTCGGACTCCTGGAAAAGCAGGGGGCGGATGTTTCCGTTGATCGCCAGACCGGGCAGTGTGGAGGCGATGCGGAGCAGATCGACTTCGTAATCGAAATTGGCGAGTTCGACACGCATCTCATCGAAGTGTGGGAGCAGTGCTTCGATGGGACCGGTGATATGGAGGCTGCGGCAGAGGTTTCCCGCTGCTTGCCAGTGAACCAGGATGCGCGTCAGGCCGGGGGCTTCGATCTCCCGAAAGAAACCGGCCGGGATCACGTCGGGCGAGGCCACTGGATCGAAGACATAGATCAAGTGGGCCCCGGCCTCCAGTTGGGCCGCGCCCCATGCTTTGCCGACCTCTTCCGCCCGGTGCAGAAACATCTGGAAGCGGGGCAGATCGTCGATGGCCAACATGAGTGCGGTTTCCAGACCAAACCACTGACTCACCAAAGTCAGCGGTCCGCAGGCGAGTCCGATGATCGGGGTGGTGCTGCCCACGGCCTGGTGCAGCAGGCGCGTCGCCTTTAAAATGCCGGGCATACGTCCGTCTGCCGCTGGATCGGGCAGGCGCATCCGCTCCGGGTTGTCCATGGGCGAAAACGGATGGTCCGTGGGAAAGGGATGGGAATCCGAAGGAAATTCGATCAAGCCTCCCATGGCTTCGGTTTCAACGTTGCCGTCGGCAAACGTGAAGACCGCATCGCTACGGAAACGGCGCAAGGTGTGGAGTTGTGCATCGGCGAGGGGAGCCCCGCCCCGGTAGTAGAGCGGCAGGTCGATGCCCGCACTCACTGCTGCGAATCCGAAAGCCTGGGTGATCACCGGTGTCCGATCAGGCGTCAGGCCACGCAGGGTAGCCTGCAAGCGTTCCAGGCTATTCATGGCCCCGGTCGGCGTGCCTGGGAATGACTCTTCGCGGGAAAAGCGCGATTGAGTCGGTGAAGACCCTCGAAGGCGTCTCCGGCAACAAAGTCAACGTTCAGCGTATCCGCTGGAAGCTGTCGCAGAGCGGCCCCACCCGCGAGCAGAAGGACATCCGGCAGGCCGTGTTCCCGGAGTGTTTGTCGTATCCCTTTGACCTTCGGAACGACCGAGGAGATGAGCCCACTGATTCCCACCGCATCCGCATGAGATTCTTTTGCGTGCCGGACGAGCAATTCCGCCGGACAGTCTTTTCCGCAATCGATCACCTGATAGCCGCTGGCCAGGCAGATCGCCTTGAAGATGTTCTTGCCCAGATCATGGACGTCGCCCTTCAGAGAGCCGAGGACCAGGGTCGCACGATAATCGGGCGGGGTCGCACCGGGCGGAAAGAGCACTTTCAGACAGGCCATCACCGCCCGCCCGGTGAGCATAATCTCAAGCAGGTTGAAATGTTCGGCCGTGCACCTGTCGTCCAGCACGTTCATGGCTCCCTCTATTCCCTCAAGGACAATCCGGTCTCTTCCCAGCCCATCGCTCTGCAAGACGGAGCAAAGCGAGGCGGCCCGGGCTTTGTCACCCTCCAATAGAAGCTCCCGTAAATCGTCGATCGATTGACCCATGACTAATACCCGCTCCAAAATGCCGAACCAGAGAAACGTCTGTAACTACCAAAGATTGAAGAAAAGTTTTACAACTGTCAACGATGTCAGCGCATCCGAACAACCTCTGAGGGTGACAATTGTGGCAGAGAGGGCAGGGTCCACCATCGAGAGCCTTGGTGTGGGACGAATCTGTAGCGGAATGGCCAATCGCTACAGGACATCTTCGATTTCCTGGTGGTGAGGGCTAGTTTCAATCCGCGCCCCCGCGTGGGGGGCGATGCGTCATCAGGCAGGATGTCGGACGCCTCCAGAAGGTTTCAATCCGCGCCCCCGCGTGGGGGGCGATTCCGCATTTCCTGCCGCTCCCGCTCTAGCGAGAGCGTTTCAATCCGCGCCCCCGCGTGGGGGGCGATGGCAATGGCC
>CAYVUQ010000023.1:0-12526 GCA_964454915.1 uncultured Puniceicoccaceae bacterium | reverse complement strand
TTCAGGCGCAGATGAGCCCGAAGTGGGGCAAAAGCCCTAAGCGGACATCTATTTTTAGCCAGATGAAAGGCCTCTGCGGGCGCACATCTGCCATGTGTCTTCCTGATTGCTCGGGAGCGATGCTTCTTGTTTTTTTATTGGTCAGCGGAGACGGCGGAACGACCGGGCGGTGGGCGATGAAATTGGCCTTGTTCCCTGCAATCCACTCAATCACCGCGCCTTTTTCGATTCTCCATGGCCCCGGGCACGGTCGAGAAACTTACATGTTTCGAGTGACGATCGTCACTCGAAACATGTAAGTTTGGAATTCTTCTATGGAGGGAAGGTGCGGGTGGGGAGGTTTTTTTGGGCTTTCCGCTTTGAGGGGATGGGGAGGCGGGCGTGGTTCTGGCAGGGTATGAGGGGCGGTGTGGCCTACGATCTGGTCCTGGGGTCGAGGAGGTCGCGGAGGCTGTCGCCGACTCGGTTCAGGCAGAGGAGAGTCAGGGAGAAGAGGATGGCCGGGAACACGAGCATCCAGGGATAGGTTTGGAGGCGTTCGGCACCTTCGTTGAGAAGCACGCCCCAGGAGCTGGCCGGGGGCTGTACGCCGAGGCCTAGAAAGCTGAGCACGGATTCGAGCAGAATGACGGTCGGGACGGTGAGGGTGGCATAGACGATCACCGGGGGGAGGGTGTTGGGGAGGATGTGCCTTCCGAGAATCGCGGCGTGGCCGAGCCCGAGGCAACGGGCGGCATCGACGAAGGGAAGGTTCTTCAGCGCGAGTACCTCGCCGCGCACGATCCGGGCGGTGGTCAGCCATTCAACGGCACCGATGGCAACGAAAAGGAGCAGGAGGGACCTGGGAAAAACGACCATCAGCAGGATCACGAACAACAGGAAGGGCAGGGCGTAGAGGGTGTCCACTATGCGCATCAACAGGGCGTCGGTCCGACCGCCGACGTAGCCGGCCAGGCCTCCGTAGAAGAGGCCGATGGTCACTGAGACGAGAGTGGCAGCGAAGCCCACCGCGATGGAAATGCGACCCCCTTCGAGGATGCGCACGAAGAGGTCCCTGCCGAGTTCGTCGGTGCCGGCAGGAAAACGGAGGGAGGAACGGGCTGCGGTATAGACAGTGGTGAAGTCGGTCGGTTCCCCGGGGAGGGAGTCGAGGCCGTCGGGCAATGCAGCCGCCACGCTCTGAAAGTAGGCGTCCACTGCCCCGGCGGGAATCCAGACGGGGCGGAACGCTGCTCGGTCACGATCACGGACGATAGGGGGGATTTCAACCCAGGCAAACGGGTCGCCGGTGTGCCAGTCCACGGCGTCGAGTCCTGGCATGGCTTCCTTGCCGTTTTCTGCAAGGCGCGCCGCACGCTCCGAGTCCACCAGACGATTCCCGGCTGATGGATGCGCAGGGGTGAGGGTCAGTATCGTCGCGAAGGGCGGTGTGGCACCGAGGGAAAGGCGTGTCTGCGAGGATGCGTGCGGCCAGAACAGGGGCACGAGCAGACAGGACACGGTGATCAGCCCGAAGACGGTAAGCGGAACGAGCGTGGGGGGGTGCCGGAGCACGCGGCGGGCGAAACCCGGCGGAGAGGCCCTGGAGATGCGTTCGGTCATGAGTGAAGCGACTCCCGCACCCGCGGATTGAGGGCGGCCAGCAGGATGTCGGCGGCCAGATTGAGAAGCAGGATGAGGCCTGCGTAGAAAACGACCAGACCGAGGAGGAGCGGGTAATCGCGGTCGATTGCGGCTTCGACGAAAAATTTCCCGAGACCGGGGATGTTGAAGATCGATTCGATGACGAACGAGCCGGTCAGAATGCCTGCCAGGGCCGGGCCGAGGTAATTGACCACCGGCAAGACGCTGACGGGGAGGGCGTGTCTCCACAGGATCCGTTGTTCCGGCAGACCCTTGGCGCGGGCGGTGCGGATGAAATCGGCCTGGAGGGTTTCCAGCAGGCCGGACCGGGCCAGCCGGGTGACGAAGGCGGCGTAGAGGATTCCCAGTGTGGCGGCGGGGAGCACGGCGAAACTCCAGGCGGGCCACGTCAATCCCCGGCCTTCGCCGCTACCCCATCCGACGGAGGGAAGAATCCCGAGGATACCCCCGAAAAGCAGTGCCAGCAGCGGCCCCGTGACGAAAGTGGGCAGGCAGACGCCCGCGGTGGCTGCGGCGGAAGCGGCGTGGTCCCCGGCCCGCCCGTGGCGCACAGCGGCGTAGGCACCCAGCGGCAGGCCGATGGCCAGGGCTAGCAGGACCCCGGGGAGGGCGTAGGCAACGGTAGCCGGAAAGTGGCGGGCGATGATCTGGTTGACCTTGTATCCGGGGTGGGAATACGAGTACCCGCCGTCAAGGCGCACGAGGTTTCCGAGGTAACGCAGGTATTGTTCGCCGAGGGGGCGGTCGAGCCCGTAGAAGGCGATGATCTCGGCGCGGCTGGATTCGGGGATCATTTTTTCGTCGGAAAAGGGGTCCCCGGGTGCCGCCCGGACGAGGAAAAAGGTGATGGTGGCCACCGCCCAGAGGACGGGGATCGCTTGGAGGAGGCGTTTCAGGAGGAAACGTGGCACTTAGGGGGTCACTTGGCCGTCTCGCAGAAACGGCTCTCGCGGATGACCGTGACTTTGATCGTGCTGGGGTATTGCAGTTCGTTTTCGATCCGGTTGCGGATGCGGAGGGCCAGTCGGCGGGCTTCGTCGTCCGGGACGTTGTCGGGATCGACGATTACACGGATCTCGCGCCCCGCCTGGAGAGCGTAGCAGTCCCGCACTCCTTCGAATCCTCGGGCCAGGTTCTCGAGCGAACGGACTCGCTGCACGTATCCATCGGTGGAGTCGGCCCGCGCACCGGGACGCGAGGCGGAGAGAGTGTCGGCCAGCATGACGATTCCCGCGTAGGGACTTTCGGCTGCGACTTCCTCGTGACTGGCGGCCACCGCATTGACCACCTCGGGGGCCTCGCCGTGGTGGCGGAGTATCCTGGCTGCCGCTGCGGCGTGGCTCCCTTCGAACTCGTGGTCGATGGCCTTCCCGAGATCGTGGAAGAGACCGGCCCGTTTCGCGAGCGCGGGGTCCAGCCCGATTTCGGAGGCGAGAAGCGAGCAGAGGAAGGCGACCTCGATGCTGTGATCGAGGGTGTTCTGGTTGTAGGAATGGCGGAAATGGAGTTTCCCGAGCAGGGAGACGACTTCCGGGTGGACGGTCCCGATGCGGAGTTTTCGCAGTGCTTCCTCACCGAGGTTGATCACCGCCTTGTCCATCTCTTTGAATGCTTCGGCGTATCTCTCCTCGATGCTGGCGGGGTGGATACGGCCGTCCTTGATCAGGGCTTCGAGGGTGCTGCGGGCGATCTCGCGGCGGACCGGGTCGAAACCCGACAGCAGCACGGTATCGGGAGTTTCGTCGATGAGCAACGAGACTCCCGTGACGGATTCGAAGCTGCGGATATTGCGCCCTTCCCGACCGATCAACCGGCCTTTCATCTCGTCGTTGGGAATCGAAACGGTGGTGGAGGTTTCCTCGCTCATCGGGGTCGAGCCGACGCGTTGCATGGCCGCCAGAAGAACGGCCCGGGCCCGGTCCTCGATCTGCTTTTGGGGCACGTCGAGCAGCTCGTGGCGCAGTTCATCCAGACAGGTCCTGGCATCTTCCCTGGTCCGGGCAATCAGCTCTTCGCGGGCATCTTCCTTGTCCATGGCTGATGCTTCCAGAATCTTCTGTTCCAGGGAGGTTTTCAGCTCTTCGGCTCTTTCCCGCGCATTTTCGGCCTCGCGCTGTATGCCGCGGACCCGCTCGATACGCCGTTTCAACTCGCAGACGGCTTCGTTTCGTCCCGCATCAACGGCCCCTTCGGCGCACGGATCGTGGTGGCCGTTCCTTTTGCGGAGGGCCACGATGACAATGCCCGCAGCGAGAAACGCGGCGGTCAAGGCAATCCCCACATCAATGATATACTGAGGCATCTACGAAATGCCGGAAGAGCGGGGCGGACCCTCCGGTTGATTGGCGTTAGTAAAGCCGGGTTCTAGGGCGGGAACGCCCAAAGGATCAACGGAAAAATTTCCGGGAGGTGCAGGCAGGGTCGAGGGTCGTGCAGCCACGAAAAAGGCCAGGCACCCTACGGCACACGCGGACTTCAGCTACCGTTGCTCCCTTCCGGGCCTGGCGGGGTTCACTGGTCCTGCGTTGCATAGGACCCGGCCACCGAAGAGCCAAACACGGGTGGGGGGACGGGGCAAACGGAAAATCGGAAAAGTTCTGGTATTGTCGCTGTGCCCGGACTAGAAGCCTGTTCCCATGAAGACGATCATCGTCGGGGCGGGCGAGGTGGGCAGCTACATCAGCCTGCACCTGAGCCGCAGGGGACACAGCGTGACGCTTGTCGAAAGCTCGGCCGACCACGCCGGGCGCATTGACCAGGAGCAGGATGTGAAGGTGCTCAGGGGCGATGGCAGCTCGGCGGCGATGCTGGAGGAGGCGGGGGTGGCCGATGCGCGCAACTTTCTGGCACTCACCAGCGACGACCGCACCAATCTGGTAGCCTGCAAGGTGGCGCGCGAGCTGGGAGGCAGGATTTTCACTGTGGCCCGCATCCACGAGCAGACGTACCTGGACCACAGCCGGGTGGACTACCAGGCACTGTTCGACGTGGATTTCTTCCTGAATCCCGAGAGGCTTTGCGCGGTTGAGCTGGCGAAGGTGATCCGGCACCCGGGCCGTGTGGCGATCGAGCACTTCGCGCGCGGGCAAATCGAGGTGCAGACCATGGCCGTATCGCCGCGCAGCCGGCTGATTGGTGCCCATCTGCGCGAGATGCGGATCGACCCCCGTATGCGGGTGGGGATGATTACGCGCGACGGCGAGACCACGGTGGCCCGGGCCGAAACGAGCCTTGCGGCCGGCGACCAGCTGACGGTCTTCGGCAAGCCGGACGCGGTGTCGGCCTTCCGGCACCAGGTGGAGCCGGGGGAGGACCGTGGCAGTGTGAGGGTTGCGGTCTATGGCGGAACCGAGATTGCGGTTGCTCTGGTGGGGCTTCTCGGCAACCCGAGGTTCCGCGTCAGGGTGATCGAACCAGATGCCGGGGTCTGCGAATCGTTCGCTGCGCGCTTCCCCAACCTGACCGTGATCCATGGCGACGCCACCTCGCGTCGATTGTTGGAGGAGGAGCAGATCGGCGGTGTCGATACCTTCGTTGCCTGCACCAAGGAGGACGAGCACAACATCATGACGTGCCTGCAGGCTTCCAGGCTGGGTGCGGGGCAGGTGCACCTCGTCATCAACAAGCCGGACTACGAGGATTTGCTGGACGATCTGCGGACGACGATGGGCGTGGCCTCGGTGGTCTCGCCGCGGCAGGCCTCGGTGAATGAGCTGATTCGTTACCTGGAGCGGGGCACGGTCGTGGAATTGTCTTCGATGTCGGTCCGGCCCACGCGGCTCCTCGAGGTGGCGGTGTCGCCGGAAAGTGCGGCCATTGGCCGGAAGCTGCGCGATCCGGGATTGCCCGAGGGGTGCCTGTTCCTCGCCTTGCTGCGCGGGGTAGAGGCCACCGTTCCCGGTGCGGGGGATGCCATCGAAAAGGGGGACCGAGTGCTTCTGGCGGTGGACGAGGCCAGTCGGAGCGAGGTGATCCGGCTGCTGACCGGGAAGTCCTGAGCGAGGGGGCTCGCATGAACTACGCGATCATATTCCGGCTTCTGGCGGTCATCCAGATGGCACTGGTCCTCGCCCTGAGCGCAAGTTTCACGGTGGGGCTGCTCCTCCCGGTCGGAGAGGGGGAAGGATTCGCGGTACAGGGGCTGGAAATTGCGGCGGGGATTTCCCTGGCTCTTGCGGGTCTTTTTCTCTGGCTGGGCCGACGAGGCAGGACGGCGATTTTCCACAAGGAGGCACTGGCGGTGATCGGGCTGGGATGGCTGCTGGCGAGTGCGGTGGGGGCGATCCCGTATCTGTTGACGGTGGAGGGTCTCGGATTTCCCTCGGCGTTCTTCGAGAGTGCTTCCGGATTCACCACTACGGGTGCATCGGTTTTCGCTGCGGTGGACGAATTGCCGGCTGCTTTGCTCTTCTGGCGCGCTCTCACGCAGTGGATCGGGGGACTGGGCGTCGTGGTTTTCTTCGTGGCGATTCTCTCGTTCCTGGGATCGGGGGCCAAGGTTCTCTTCAGCCGCGAGTACTCGGGGAGTTCGGAAGATGCGCACGACGGGCGGATGCAGACCGGGGCACTGCGCATCATGCTTCTGTATCTGTTGATCTCCGGGCTTTGCGCGAGTGCCTACCGGATCGCGGGACTGGGTTGGTTCGACGCCGTGTGCCACATGTTCACAACCGTTTCCACGGGCGGATTCGGGACGCTTCCGGACAGTCTCGGTGCCTTTGAAAAGCCGGCGGTCGAGTGGGTGGCGGTCTTCTTCATGGGACTGTGCGGGGTGAGCTTCCTGCTGCTTCTGCGTGTGATGCGCGGAGGTGGTCTCCGTGCATTGACGGGCGACGTGGAGGCGAAAACCTACTTTGGCCTTCTCGTGGGCGGATCGGCGATGGCCGGTTTTTTTCTCCTGGCCCAGGGAGCGGACGATTCGCTGCACGAGACGGTCCGGGCCGCTGTTTTCCAGACTACTTCCATTCTGACTACGACGGGGTTCTCCACGGCAGATTTCGCGGTCTGGGCGTATCCGGCGCAGATTCTTCTGGTGTTGCTGATGATTGTTGGAGGGTGTTCGGGATCGACTGCTGGCGGGGTGAAGGTCATCCGTCTGGCAGCCGGCTTCCGCACCGTGGTCAATCATCTGGAGCAGGCCTTCCGCCCGCATGTGGTCCGGCCGATCCGGATCAACCGCAGGACTCTTTCCCAAAAAGCGACGGGAGACATAGCGGTGTTTCTGGTGCTTGCCGGAATGGTGGCAGTGGCCAGCGTCCTGGTGGTCTCGGTTTTCGAGCCGGATTTGGACCCGGTCAGCACTGTATCGGCCGTGGTGGCCAGCCTGTTCAACATCGGCCCCGGTCTCGGAGCAGTTGGCCCGACGGAGAATTTCGGGTTCCTCGCCGACCACACCAAGGTGTATCTCGCCCTTCTTATGATCATGGGCCGCCTCGAGTTTTTCGCGGTCCTGGTACTGTTCGCTCCTTCGCTCTGGAAGAGGTTTTCCTGAGGAGGTGCTGTTTCCTTTGGCCCCTTGACGGACAGAGGTGTTCGCATCAGACTCCCCTCTCACCATGATCAAAAAACTCGCTTCTCTCTCTCTTCTTCTTGCGCTGGCCTCGCCCGCTTCGGCTTTCCTCGGTTTCGGCGAGGACGAGACGGAATCGGCCAACGAGGATTTCGGGCTGCCACCCTACAACGGGGTCAAGCACGCCATCGCGGTACTGCCGCCGAAGTACACCGCCGTGATCACCTACACCGGGGATCTTTCGCAGAACATCGGATCGATGCTCGAGTCCGCCCTCTACGACACCAACCGGTTCGTGGTGGTGGACCGCGACCGGATCGACGACACCCTGCGCGAGCAGGACCTGCAATCCAGCGGTCGCGCGGCAAAGGCATCCGATGTCGCGCAGACGGGCCTGGTGCGCAGTGCCAGGTATCTCGCCGAGGTTGAGATCACCGATATCGAGGGTGCCGAGTCCGGCCAGAGCGGAGGAGTTTCCGTCATGGGTTTCAGCATCGGAGGGAGTGCCGGGCAGGCGCGGGTGGCCACGATTGTGAAGATCATCGATTCCACCACGGGTGAAATCGTTGCCAAGGAGCGTGTGATCGGCAAAGCCGGACGCAAGGGCTTGAACGTGGGGTATGTCGGTTCGAGCTGGGGTGCAGACCTCGGCGGATTTACCAAGACCCCTCTCGGCGAGGCCGCGTATGACAATGTGGTCCAATCGACCCGTTTTCTGGCGGAGCAGTTCGAGGAAATCTCTCTCGACGGGGCCGTGGTAGCGGTCACGGGCGACAGTCGGATCATCATCAACCGCGGCGAGAATTTTGCCGTGCCGGTCGGCCAACGCTTCGTCATCCGCGAGAAAGGTGAGCTTCTCACCGACCCGACAACGGGGGAGATACTGGAGCGGATCGAGGGTCCGGTCACCTGCGAAATCGAGGTCACCAAGGTCTCCGACAAGATCAGCTATGCGAAGCTGGTGGACGGGGAACTGCCCGAAAAGGGTGATATCGTCGTGGCCAAAGGGGCGTGAGGTTGCTCCCCGGAGCAATCGCCCGCATTTTCCGGTTTGACTTTGCCGTCGAATTCGACGACGGTTGTGTTCCTATGGAAAAATCCCCAGCAACCCGCAATCGCCAGGGTTTTACCCTGATCGAGCTCCTTACGGTCATTGCCATCATCGGCATTCTGGCCGGGATCATCATCCCCACCGTGGGAAAGGTGCGTGAGTCCGCCCAGAAAACGCAGGCGTCGAATAACGCGCGCCAGATCGCCAACGCCTACGCCCTGTACGCCTTTTCCGGCCAGCGTGTGAAGAACATTCCGTCGGATGTCGATTATCAGGATTGGGCCGGATACCTCGCCACCAACGCGGACCTGTGGGAAGCTTCCGTCTATTACATCGACACGCTCATTCCCAGTGACAGTGATTTTACCATCCCGCGCACGGTCGGCACCCAGACCGAGGACGGGGAATTTTCCGCCAACCCCGATTTCACCGACCAGAGCATGGTCGTGGTGGCCGGTCTCACGAAGAAAACCGGCACGAGCCTCCCGATCGTCTGGTCCTACGGCCTGGGGACCGACGGTACCTGGAGCACCGCCGGAGCATGGGGGACCGACGGGGGCATCCTGGCAAAGACGGACGGTAGCGTCGGTTTTTACGAAGATCTCGTTGGCGAGGACGGCGAGGGGATTCTTCTCGACGTGGACACCAAGGGGCAGACCGAGAACTATGAGGATGCCATCGGTGACAACGCCGAGACCCTCGAAGGCCTCTCGGACTAGGAATCCGTTTTTCCTCTGAATTTCAAAAGCCGACCTTTGCGGGGGTCGGCTTTTTTTTTTGCTAAATCCGAAACCTGCCCGAACCTTGTGAGCCTCATGAACAAGCCGGTTTACATTTTTGGCCACAAGAATCCCGATGCGGACGCCGTCTGCTCGGCTATCGGCTACGCGGCCTTCAAGAAAGCCGTGGGCGAGGAGGGGTTCGTCCCCGCGCGGTGCGGAAACTCCAACGCCCGGATCGATGCGATTCTCGAGCGGTTCCAGGTGCCGCTGCCCGTCTTTATCGGCGATGTGACGCCGCGGCTGGAAGACGTGATGAAAACCGACTTCTGGAAAGCGACCCCTGACAGCACCTGCGCCGAGGCCCTGCAATTGATCGATGAATACGATGTGCGCTCACTGCCGGTGGTCGATGCGGATGGCAAGGCCCGTGGACTGGTGTCGATCTTCGATCTTGGCGAATTCTTCACCCCGCGGATCAGCGATCCCCTGCGGATGCGCAAGGTGCGCTCCACCATTACCGCCATCGCCCGGTCCCTGAAGGCGACGACGGTCCACGTCGAAGACCCGGACCGGATGGAGGACCTTTTCGTGCGTATCGGCGCGATGGATATCCGCTCCTTCGGTGCGTTTGCGCAGAAAGAGGTTTCGCCCGGCCAAAGCATCATCGTGGTCGGCGACCGCTGGGATATCCAGGAAAAGAGCCTCCACCTCGGGGTGCGCCTGCTCGTGATCACCGGCGGCCTGGAGATCGAGCCGGAGATGGTCGAGCGGGCAAAGGAGAAAGGAGTCAGTCTGATCACGTCGCCCTACGACTCGGCGACCACTTCATGGATCATCCGCTCCGCGTCCTTCCTGGAGAACGTCTATGGAACGGAGATCATCCGTTTCCACCGCGACGACAAGGTGCGCGACATCCAGAAACGGATCAGTCGCAAATATGCGCCGCTCTATTTCGTGACCGATTCTGACGACCGCCTGTTGGGAATTTTCTCGAAGACGGACATCTTCAAGCCGCCCACGAACAAAATCGTTTTGGTTGACCACAACGAGATGTCCCAGGCCGTCAACGGTGCCGATGAGGTGGAGATACTGGAGATCATCGACCACCACCGCCTCGGCAACGTGCCCACCGACCAGCCGATCCTGTTTATCAACCAACCGGTGGGCTCCACCTGCACCATCGTGGCCGACCGTTTCTTCCGCGAGGGGCTGGAGCCCTCGCCCGGGATCGCGGGCGTGCTCATGTCCGGCCTGATCTCGGACACCCTCATGCTCAGTGGTCCGACCACCACCCCCACCGACAAGCAGGTTCTCGACCGTCTCGCCAGGATCGCCAGTGTGGAGCCGCTCGATCTGGCGGAGACGATATTCAGGTCCGGTTCGGTGATCCTCGAGTCCGATCCGGCCCAGGTCATCCGCATGGACTGCAAGAATTACACCGAGGGCGATGTCGGTTTCTCCGTGTCCCAGGTCGAGGAATTGGGCTTCGACAACTTCTGGAACAACGAGGAAGTGCTCAAAAAGGCTCTCGCGAATTACCGCGAGGAAGAGAGCCTCGACTTCAGCGCGCTTCTGGTGACCGACATCAACCGGCAGAATTCGATCCTCGTGGTCTCGGCCGACAGCCATCTCGTCTCGGGAATCTCGTTTCCCCATGTGAAGTCCAACGAGATTTTCGATCTCAAGGGCATCGTCAGCCGGAAGAAACAGCTCATCCCCTATCTGACCAGGTTGTTTAGCGAGAGCTGAGGCCGGGCAGTTTGCCGGTTGTTTTTCCTCCAAGAAACGTTGACAAACCGTTTCCGGGACTCTTTTCTCCGTCGTTTTTCCGCACATGAAAACGACTCTAGCCAAACCTGCCGAAACCGAGCGCCGTTGGTATCTCGTCGATGCCTCGGGCGAGACTCTCGGGCGGCTCGCTGTCCGCATCGCCAACGTTTTGCGCGGTCGCCACAAGCCGACCTACACGCCGCATGTCGATACCGGGGACTATGTCGTCGTGGTCAATGCGGAGAAAGTGAAGCTTACCGGGCGCAAGGAGGAACAGAAGCAGTACATGTTCTACACTGGCTACATGGGCAACGAGTACTACCGCAATGTGGCCGATTTTCGCGAAAAACGCCCGGAATTCCTGATCCAGAATGCGGTCAAGGGCATGCTGCCCAGGAACAAACTCGCCCGCGAGATGATCAAGAAGCTCAAGGTGTACGCGGGGTCCGAACATCCTCACGGTGCCCAGCAACCCGTTCCCTTCGATCTCTGACAATAACTGCCGACCCTGTATCTTTATCGTCCCATGAGTGATTCGAAAACCGTTTTTCTGGCCACCGGTCGGCGCAAGCGCGCCTCCGCCCGCGTCCGTCTCCTCCCCGGAAAAGGGGACTTTTCCATCAACGGGCGCACGCTGGCGGAGTATTTTCCGACCGAACAGGCGCAGCGTGCCGTTCTCGCACCGCTCAAAACCTCCGACAAGGAGGAAACCTTCGATGTGGTTGCCCGTGTTGACGGGGGTGGGATCACCGGCCAGGCAGGTGCGGTTTCCCTCGGTATCGCCCGCGCACTTCAGAAGTTCGACGGCGAGCTCCGTGCGGACCTGAAACACGAGGGACTGTTGCGGCGCGATCCGCGCGAGAAAGAGCGGAAGAAGACCGGCCAACCCGGCGCCCGCAAGAAGTTCCAGTTCTCCAAGCGCTGATCGGCGCGGAGGGTTCACGGTGGGCCGCTGGACCGCGAACGTCGGGCCCGGACGCCCAACCCGCCTTCCGTGGGTCGCTTTGCTCGCTGCGGCTCTCTCTCTCGTCCTGTTGCTGGTGGGCTGCGGCCCGGATCGTCCTGTCTTCGAGGAGACCGACGAGCCGGACTACGTGCGCGGCAAAAGACTCCTGCGCCAGGGAGAGGACGAGCAGGCTCTGCTCGCTTTCCTCCGGGTCATCGATGCCCGCGGCGACTCCGCCGAATCCCATCTCGAGGCGGGGCTGATCTATCTCGAAGAGATGAACCAGCCGGTGCTGGCCATCTACCACTTCATGAAGTTCCTCGAGCTGCGACCGGACGCCCACCAGGCTCCCGAGGTGGAGGGTCTGATCGACACCGCCAAGAAGGAGTTCGCGCGAACTCTGCCCGGAAGGCCCTTTCAGGATCGTTCGCAGCAGACCGATTTGCTCGAGGTGGTCGAAAGAGTCCGCGCCGACAACGAACGCCTGAAAGCGGATCTGAACCGACTGGAGAGAGAGAACCGGGCACTGCGCCGAAGACTCGGGGAAAGGCCGCCCGCAACGAGTGCGGACACGGCGCGGCCGACCCCTGCTGGATCGTCGTCAGCCACCGAAGAGGCCGTTTACGCGGTTCGCCCCGGAGATACCCTCAGTTCGATCGCGCGGACGGTGTACGGCGATGCATCCCGGTGGGAGGATATCTTCGAGGCGAACCGGGACCTGCTTCGCAGTCCCAATGACCTGAGGGTCGGCCAGGACTTGCGTATCCCCTCCGAATGAGAATCCGCACCTGCAATCTCGAGAACTTCCGCAACATTCGGGAGGAAAGCCTTCGGTTCGAGGGGAGCCGGGTCTTTCTGCGGGGACAGAACGGGCAGGGGAAGTC
>CAYVUQ010000022.1:11728-12551 GCA_964454915.1 uncultured Puniceicoccaceae bacterium | reverse complement strand
CGGGCGGAAAGAAGTTGGTCGGGGAACAAGAAAAATTATCTCACGGATTCAGGATGAAGGTTTGAAACCGGGAGTTTGGATCGGGCATCCTCCCTTCATTAACCTCGGCCTGGGCCTTTCCGTTGTTTCCCGTTTGATCGAAGATATGGAAGGAGAACTTCAGTTCATTCTGGTTGACGAATCGACTTTGCGCGTGCGTGCCCATCTGCCCATTCGTGTCAAAAATGCCGACACAAAGGCCGATCCTGTCGCCGCCACCGCTTGAGCAGGGACCCAATAACCTTCCATTGGTTCCGCGATTTCCAAATCTTTTTCGGAGCTAGCCGGGCTGGCTGGAGTTGCGGTCCCCGCCTCTCTTTCGGCTCTCTTCCTCCTCCCTGTCCTGTTCCGCCAATTCGTTCCTATGCTCTTTGGTGCTCTCGATGTGTTTCCTCTTTCCCTCAAGCTTGTCGTGTCTGCTCGAGACCGTCTCGATCCGCTCAGTTCTTCCATAAACGATGAGCCGATCAGATTCGAGGATCTCGTACTGACCGCGAGGGATTCCGATGTAGGTGTTGTCCTTCCGAACGATGCCCAACGTCAGGATTCCTTCGTCCGGAAGATTTAATTCCGCCAGAGTTCTTCCCTTGAGCCATTCGTTCGAAGCGACATCAATTTCTGCAATCTCAAAATCTTCCATGACGTTCATGAGGCGCGAGAAGTCTTTGGTTCGAATTCCGGTCCACCGGTCGAGCAGGCGACTGATGAGGGGAGTGAGCAATCTGTCGAGCCGATTGGAACGAGCTGCGAAAAACAGGAGTGCGATACCACTAAAGAGCAGGAG
>CAYVUQ010000022.1:11110-11718 GCA_964454915.1 uncultured Puniceicoccaceae bacterium | reverse complement strand
TTTCCATCAAACCCAAGGCGGACCCCTCCCCGGCAAATCCCAGAATCAGAGTCGAAATGGCCGTGACCAGGCCGGCGTTCCCCATGAGGATCAAAGTGGTAATCACCCGTCGCCGAACCGGGTGTTTAACAACCATTTCAGACTCCTGGGTTGTAAATCCCGCACCGCTGAAAGCCGATCTCGCTTGAAATCGCGCCCGGTCTCTCGACATGCCGGTGTGCGTCAGCGCAATCGTCGCAATCTTGGTGACCAACATCGAAAGTGCGATGACGAAGAGAAGCGTAAGAATCGGAATCATGTTCGGGATTTCATCTCTCGCGATGAGAGAACGAAAATATCCGAAAGCTTCCCATCTGCCTTTTCAAGCGAAACCAAGGGCAGACCCCGGGGCAGAGAAGCGAGCAATTGCAGCAGATCGGAGCTTTTTATTTTTTCAGACAATAATTGCCTTGCCAAGACGTTAGCTTCCACCTGGAGAAGCCTGATTTTTTCAAACAAAAATTTTTTTGTCAGAATAATTTTTCTGTCTTAATTATTCTTGCCCGTCACGACGATGTCTCGGCAGAAAAAAAGCAACCAGAAGAAGAGCGCGCGGCGGACCGAAATGT
>CAYVUQ010000022.1:0-11100 GCA_964454915.1 uncultured Puniceicoccaceae bacterium | reverse complement strand
CGCCGAACCGAAACTCTTACTTTTTTTCAGACAATAATTAACTTGCTCGACGGGACGGAAATGCGCGGCTCAACCTGGCCACATTCGTCACCACCTGGATGGAAGCCTTCACTTTTTTTCAGACAATAATTGCCTTGCCAAGGCTTGAACTTCCACTTGGAGCCTTACGGGATGGCTTTGAACCCTTTTCGAGGAGGTTTAAGCATTGTCCCAGGAATCCGCCGCGTCCTCTCAAGGGGATTGCCATTTACTCCGTTCGGTCGTTGTGATCGGGAATCGTTCCCTTGACCCGGTCCTCAGTCCGAACAGGATGGGGATTCGAACCCACCACTCCATACCATGCTCCACAAGAAAGCCTCTCGCTCCGATAGTGACGACATCCTGAGCCCGACCTTTGGCTCCCGTTACCTGGAGGGGGACATCCCCCGTTACCGCATCCCCGACGACGAGATGCCGGCCCGCTCTGCCTATCAGGTGATCCATGACGAGCTGATGCTCGACGGAAATGCGCGGCTCAACCTGGCCACATTCGTCACCACCTGGATGGAACCTGAGGCCCGCCAGCTGATGGAGGAGACCTTCGAGAAGAACATGATCGACAAGGACGAGTATCCGCAGACCGCCGAGATCGAGATGCGCTGCGTGAACATCCTTTCCGATCTGTACAATGCACCGGTGGGGGAGAAGCCCTGCGGATGCTCGACCATCGGTTCCAGCGAGGCGGCTATGCTCGGCGGCATGGCACTGAAGTGGCAATGGCGCAAGCGGCGTGAGGCGGCGGGCCTGAGCGCGGAGAAGCCCAACCTGATCCTCGGCATCGACGTGCAAGTCTGCTGGGAGAAGTTCTGCCGCTACTGGGAGATCGAGCCCCACTACATCCCCATCGAGAAAGGCCGCTACACCATCAATGCCGAAGAGGTGGTCAAGCGTTGCGACGAGAACACAATCGGCGTGGTGGGCATTCTGGGGACGACCTTCACCGGCCAGTACGAACCGCTGGAGGAAATCGACGCCGCCCTCGACAAACTCAACGCCGAGACCGGCTGGCAGATTCCTCTGCACGTGGATGCGGCCAGCGGCGGTTTCGTGGCACCCTTTCTCCAGCCCGATCTGCGCTGGGACTTCCGCCTGAAGTGGGTGAAGTCGATCAATGTCTCCGGCCACAAATACGGTCTGGTCTATCCCGGCGTGGGCTGGATCGTCTGGAGGGACGAGGACGAGCTTCCCGAAGAGCTGGTCTTCAGGGTCAACTACCTGGGGGGCGACATGCCGACCTTTGCCCTGAATTTTTCGCGTCCCGGCAACCAGGTGGTGGCACAGTACTACAATTTTCTTCGGCTCGGGCGTGAAGGATACACCCGCCTGATGAGCACCTCGCGCGAGACGGCACGCTTTCTGGCCCGGGAACTTCCTAAAATCGGGCCGTTTGAGATTCTCGGTCCCGGCGAAGACATCCCGGTGCTCGCTTTCCGCATCCGCGAGGACGCGGAGGTCAACTACACCGTCTTCGATATTTCGGAGCATATCCGCCACCGGGGCTGGCTGGTGCCGGCGTACACCCTGCCGGAAAACGCGGAGGACGTAGCGGTCCTGAGGATCGTGGTGAAGGAAGACTTCAGCCGTGATATGGCCGCTCTTCTGATCGAGGACTTCCGCCGCATCCTGGAGCACTTCGCGAACGATCCGCACCGTCGCTCCAAGGAGGACCCGGTGGACGGCAAGCACCGGCCCAAGTGCTGAAGAACGGAACGTCCATGTTCACAATTTATCCTGCCATTGACCTGCGGGGCGGGCGTTGCGTCCGTTTGCTGCACGGTCGAGCCGACGCGGAGACAGTCTATTTCGATGATCCGGTGGAGCCCGCCGAAAAATGGATCGGCGAGGGGGCGCGGTGGTTGCATGTCGTCGATCTCGACGGCGCGTTTACCGGTCGCCCGGCTCACTTGGAAACGATTGCCCGGATCGCGGCCCTCGGCGTGAAGGTCCAGGTCGGCGGTGGCCTACGCACCATCGAGGCCGTGGGCCGGGTGTTGGAGTCCGGTGCGTCGCGGGCGGTGCTGGGGACCTCGGCGGTCGAGGACCCGGAACTGCCGCGGTCCTGCGTCGAGCGGTTCGGCACTGATGCCGTGGCCGTCGGGCTGGACGCACGTGACGGGGAGATCGCCATCCGCGGCTGGGTGCAGGGCAGCGGGTGGAAGACTCTGGACTTCGCGAAACATCTGGAAGATTCGGGCGTCGGCACCGTGATCCACACTGACATCGCGACCGACGGCGCACTGACGGGTCCGAATCTCGGGAAGCAGGCCGAACTGGCCGATGCGACCGGGATGCGCGTCATCGCCTCCGGGGGCGTGTCTTCGCTGGACGACGCCCTGGCACTCCAGCGGTTGGCCGGGGAACATCCCAACCTTGAGGGAGTGATCGTCGGACGGGCACTTTACGAAGGGCGCGTCGGGGTTCGGGAAATGATCGAGAGCCAGATTGATTTGAAGCAGTATTAGATCGGCGAAGGAGGTCGTCGTCTCCAGTCCCGGGCTCTTTCGCTTTTCCCAAAAGGCCAGATAGCTCAGTTGGTAGAGCAGAGGACTGAAAATCCTTGTGTCGGCAGTTCGATTCTGCCTCTGGCCACCAACCCTTGCAATTGGCGCGTGGCTGTGTTTTGGTGTTCGTCCTAGAGACTGGCCTGGAGCGTTCGGCCTTCCAACCGTTTCTTTCCTTACCCTATCATTCAGGGAGCTTGACCCCTCCCGGGTGCTGTCAGGCCGCCCATCGGAAGACAAAGCCCGCGAGGAGAGCACCCACCTGGTCATCGAAGGAAAGAACTTTCCATCGGCGCAGCCGGGTCGGTCTCATTCTCTTTTGGGATTTATGCCGAACCCGGTATCACACTACGAGTGCAGGGACTCCCAGGTGTCGGCAAAGGCTTGTTCGTTCTCCTGAAAGACGTCCACCACGTCGGGATCGAAGTGCGATCCGCTCTCTTCGCGGATGATGGCCACGGCCTTCGCGTGGGGGAAAGGCTCTTTGTAGTGGCGTTTGGAGCGGAGGGCGTCATACACGTCCGCCAAACCCATGATCCGGGCGGAAAGCGGAATGTCCTCCCCCTTCAGCCCGTCGGGATAGCCGGTCCCGTCCCATCTTTCGTGGTGGGAGCGGGCGATCACGATGCCCATACGCACGAATTTGTTGCCCGGATACTTCAGCCGCACCGCTTCCAGGGTGGAAGCACCGATGACCGAGTGGGTTTTCATGATCTCGAACTCCTCCGGGTCCAGGCGGCCCGGCTTGCGGAGGATGCGGTCTTCGATGCCGACCTTGCCGATGTCATGGAGAGGGCTGGCGCAAATCAGATTGACCAGAAACTCATCGGTGATGCGCCTGGAAAACCGCGGGCGTCTCTGCAACCCGGTGGCCAGGAGCCGGCAGAACTCCTGTATCCGCTCCATGTGTTTGCCCGTTTCGTCGTCGCGCGACTCGGACAGCTTGGCGAGAGCGAAGATGAGAGCCATCTGCGACTCGGAAATCTCGCGGACCTTTTCCTGAACCACACGCCCGAGATCCTCGGCATTTTTCTCCGCCCGTATCTGGAGACGTCTCAACCGCAAGTGGGTGGAGATACGGGCGTTGATCTCTTCGAAGTGGAAGGGCTTCGTGAGAAAATCGACCGCGCCGGCACGGAAGGCTTTCACCTTCTCAAAGGGCTCGTGAAGACCGCTGACAAAGATGACAGGAACCGGTCGGAGTACGGTCGATTCCTTCAGGAGGGCACAGACCTTGTAGCCGTCCATTTCGGGCATGACGGCATCGAGAAGAACGAGATCGGGCGGATTCTCGCTGGCCAGACGGACCGCCGCGACGGGTTCCCCGCACGGAACGACACTGTGCCCCTGGGCGGACAGGATATCGCAGATCATGGCGAGACTCTCCTGGGAGTCGTCCACCACGAGTATGCGCGCGGGGGCGTCGTCTGTGGGGTCGGGGATGGACGGTATCACCCGTTTATCCGAGCAAAGGAGGTCCTGGTTTGCGATCAAATTCCTGGTCTGCACCCATTCAAAAGGGCGCAATGGAACCGGGGCTGCTGATCCCGCATTCGGTATTAATCCATTTTCTCCCGGGCATCTTTCCATGCCTCAAAAATCATCCGGGCAACGGGGGCGGCGGTGGTGCCGCCGTGGAACTGATCGGCTTCGGTCACGCCCTCGACCACCACCGCCACCGCGATGCGGGGGTCCTCCACCGGAGCGAAGCCGATGAACCAGGCCAGGGTGAGGGGACGACCCTCGGGAAAGACCTGTGCCGTGCCCGTCTTGCCGGCCACCCGCAGATCGTCGAACCTCGTGCGGCGAGCGGTTCCCTCCTCAACGGCGCGAACCATCCCGGAACGGATCGCCTGGTATTCCTCGGGCCGAAGGGGCAGGGGAGCGAGATCGCTCTCGGGAGGGTCTGATCGGAAAAGGATAGTGGGCTCGAGACCCGTTTCCCCGGTTGCGAATGCCGCCGCCACGAGTGCCATTTGCAAGGGGGTCACCCGCAGGAAGCCCTGGCCGATGGAGGTGTTGGCGGTATCTCCGGGGAACCACGGGGCACCGCGATTTTCCTTCTTCCATGCCCGATCCGGCACGAGCATCCGGGTTGCCTCGAAAGGCAGATCGATCCCGGTCGGCTCATCGAGGCCGAAGAGGCGGGCGGTATCCGCGATCCAGTCGATTCCGGCACGGAGGCCGACCTGGTAGAAAAACACATTGGAGCTGACCGCCAGCGCACGCCGGAGGGCGATCTCGCCGAAACCCGGGGGGGTGTGCTCGGGAAAGTTGCGGTTCCCGACGCGATAAGTGGCACCGCAGAAAAGGACCTCATCCGGTTCCAGGGTTCCGCTGCGGAAGGCGGCCACGGCAGTGATCGGTTTGAAAGTCGAGCCCGGCGGATACAGCCCCTGGATCGCCCGGTTGAGCCACCCGCCCTGATTGTCGATCGTCCGGTACACATCCCCGGGGATGTAGGGCGTGAGGTCATTCAGGTTGTAGTCCGGCGCACTGGCCATTGCCAGAACCTCGCCGGTCCGGGGGTCGAGGGCCACGGCAGCACCCACCTTGCCCTCCTGGCCCCTTTCGGCCGCGCGCTGGATGTCCACGTCGAGGCTCAGGCGCAGGTCATCTCCCTGTTTCGGACGCTCAAGCGAGAGACGTTCGTACTGGAATCCCATGGAATCGACCCGCCACACCTCGCTCCCGCTCTCGCCGTCGAGCACGGCGTCGAACACCTTCTCGACACCGGCCTTGCCGACCTTGCCGAAGTGGCTGAAGGTCAGAAGTTCGGCTGTTTCCTCCTGGTCTTCGGCGGGGAGGGTCTCCTCCCGGTTGACCACGTAGCCGAGCACGTGTGAGGCAAGGGACCCGTACGGATAGTAGCGCGCGCTTTCGGTCCAGACCTGGACAGGGCTCTCCGGAGGCAGCTGATCGACGAGGAGGGCGTATTCCTCCTCGGTCAGATCGGCCACCAGGGTAAGGGGAAGGAGGATGCGGTTGTTGAAATGGGAAACCAACTCCCTGCGGGAAATGTCCTCGTCCCTTCCCATTATCCGATTCAGCTCGGCGAGATGACGCCTCACCACCGCGAGGCGCGATTCCCAAACGACATCGCTGTTAGAGACATCGACCTCTTCGTCTGTTTCGGCCTCCCGTCGGCGGATTTCGCGGATACGGGAAATATACTCACGGTTGAACTCCTTGCGCAGTGAATTCAGGAAAACCGCCGCCGAGAACCGCGCCCGGTTTCCGACCAACAGATCACCGTTCCGGTCCATGATGTTCCCCCGCGGACCGGGGAGCAGGGTCCGGCGCATGGTTTGCCGCATCTCATGTGCCAGGTGCTCGTCGCGTTTCAGAATCTGCTCCCTGGCGAGTTGCGCTAAGAGGAGCAGGAAAGCGATTCCGGTGATCACGTAGAACGGAAGGAGCCGACGGTTTCGCCGGGTCTGGAAATCGAAGGCGCGCGGTTTGTCGCGGGCCTTCGCCGGTTCGACCGCCTTTCTCCATCCGAACACCATGTCAGGTCATCTCATCGGGTGCGGGTCGGGCACCAAGCAGATCGAGGCTCTTCTCTTGCAGGTCGAAGAACCAGAACGACAGGGCGAAAACCACTGTTTCGGAAAAGAGTGCCTCAAGAACGAACCTCGCCCCGTAGGTCAGAAGTCCGGCGGAAGGTGCGAACCAGGCACCCAGAGCCAAAAGCAGCAACAGGTTGACGGCACAGGCAACCACCGCGAGGTGAAAGGCCCGGCGCGTACGGAACCGGTTCCGCCCCCGGTGCAGGACGACATACAGAAAGCCGAACGCGAAGAGGAACAGCCCGAACGGCACCGGAGTCAACGCATCCAGCAAGGCTCCGGTGAGAAGCACGACCGGAAAGCCGGAACGAACCGGCAGTTTCAGGGCTGGAAACACCGTCAGGATACCGCCCACGGTGAGAGATACGGACCACGGCGCCAGCGAGGAGTTCAGCTCCGCCACGAGAAACACGAGAATCCCGTTCGCGGCCAGGACGATCAGAAACTGACGCAGGTGCTTCACGGCTTTCCTCCGAAAACCTCGCTGGCGGGCTCGTCGGCGGGCAACAGAACGGCCACCTCGTCGAGATCGAGCAGGGCAGGGTCGAGATGCACGATCCCCCGCTGGAACAAACCGCTGGAATCGGTTTCGAGGAAGCGGACTTCCCCGATCGACAGACCGTCGGGAAAAACGCCTCCGAGCCGGGAGGACACCAGCCGCAGCGGTGCCTCCGGGGCAGCGTAGAGGTCCGAAGGGACATCCCGCACCGTCCCCTTGGGGTCGCGGAGTGCGGGGACCACCGCTCCTTCGTAGCGGACCGGTCGGGTGTCTCCCTGGAAATGAGCGGCCATACGGAAGGTCCGGCTCGTGATCAATTCCACCCGTGCCGTGTAGGCGTGGACCTCCCGCACGCGGCCCACGACCCCGCCACCGAACACGACACCCGCTCCCGCAACGATCCCCGCGTCGCGTCCTTTGCGGATCAGGATGGATTGCCACCAATTGCTCAGGTCCCGCCGGACCACCCGGGCAACCTCGTAGCGGAACCGCGGGGGGTCGGGCAGGTCGAGCAGTTCACGCAGGCGGAGATTGTATCTGCGGAGGGACTCCGTCTCGGCCGCCTGGATACGATACAGTGCGTTCAACCGCGAAAGCTCCCGGCCCGTTTCGATCAAATCGCGTTTCGAACGTGTTCGCAGGGACCAATAGGTGCCAAGGTCCTCAAGGTGCGAGGCAAGCACGACCGACGGTGCCTGGAATTCGTAGAGAGCGTTGCGCCCGAACCGCTTCAGAACAGGCGGAAGAAGAAGCCAGACGAGCAGGAGCACTCCCAGAATCAGAAACGGGCGACTGGCCTGGGCGGGTAAGCGGGGCAAGAATCGATCCTCCGGTCAAACCATCGGGAGAGGGACCCGCAGGGATCCTCCTCCGCCGTCCATCAGTCCTTGCGGTGGATGGCGATCTCCTTGATCAACCACTCCAGCTCCTCGAGGACCTTGCCCGTGCCCAGCGCAACCGCACTGAGCGGGTCCTCCGCCGCAAACACCGGCAACCCCGTTCCGTCGCTGAGCATTCGGTCGATGCCGCGGATGAGTGCACCGCCGCCAGCCAGAACGAAGCCGCGGTCCACCAAATCCGCGGAAAGCTCCGGGGGGCACCTTTCCAAAGCGTTTCGGACCAACTCGATGATCGCCCCGACGGTGTCCGAAAGTGCCTCACGTATCTCCTGGGAAGAGATATGGATGGTTTTGGGAAGACCGGCCACCGAATCGCGGCCCTTGACCTCCATGGTCAATTCCTTCTCCAGGGGAAAGGCCGAACCGACCTTCAACTTGATCTCCTCTGCGGTGCGTTCGCCGATGGTCAGGTTGTACGCCCGCTTCATGTAGTTGACGATGGCACTGTCCAATTCGTCCCCGCCGACGCGGATACTCTTGGTGTACACGACACCGGCGAGCGAGATCAGGGCGACCTCGGTGGTGCCGCCACCGATATCGACGATCATGTTGGCGGTCGGCTCCTGGATGGGGAGACCCACCCCGATCGCGGCGGCCATCGGCTCTTCGATCAACACGACATCGCGGGCACCCGCGTTGATGGCGGATTCCTTGACCGCACGCCGCTCCACCTCGGTGATGCCGGACGGCACGGCCACCACCACGCGCGGCGGCACGAACTTCATCCCCTTCTGCACCTTGCGGATAAAGTGGCGCAGCATCGCCTCGGTGATCTCGAAGTCGGCGATCACACCGTCCTTCATCGGCCTGAGCGCGGTGATGGTGCCGGGCGTGCGCCCGAGCATCCGCTTGGCTTCCTCGCCGACCGCACAGACCTTGCGGGAAGAGGAGTAGATGGCCACCACGCTCGGTTCGCGCAGGACGATGCCCTTGTCCTTGGCAAAAACGAGACTGTTGGCGGTTCCGAGATCGATGCCGATATCGTTGGAAAGTAGTCCGAACACGGGAATGACTGGCGGGAGAATTCGAGGGGGATTCCGACGCCGGCGAACCGGCACCAAAAAAGAATGAGTGGAAAAATGTTGTCGCTCAGCACTTTGTTTTGAATGTTGGCCGTCCCATGTCAATGCGATTCAAGCTTCCCCGCGTTCTTTCGTTCCGAAACCCGGTTCCGGCACTTGCCCTGGCTGCCACGCTGCTGGCCGGAGGGTGCGGGGTCGTCTCCAAAGACTCGCTGTCCATACAAACAGACCCGCCGGATGCTTTCGTTTACGTCAACGGTCGCTTCGTCGGCAACGCCCCGCTCAACGTGCGCCTGAATCGCCAGGTTCCGCACCGGGTGGAGGTCCGCAAGGCGGGGTTCGTGACGAAGGAGGTCACCGTCTATCCCTCGTTCACTGAAGGGGAGGAACCCGGAGTGGTGTTCGGACCGTTGCGGGAAGCCGGCTACTACCGCAACCTCGAGCCGAACCCTGTGGAAGTGGAAATGCTCTACACGGGCCTGCGGGGCGAGGGCCAGACCCTGACCGCAGAGAAAGCCCGGGAAATCCTCGACCGCATCCAGACCGAAGTCGATGCCGGGGAGCTGACCGGACCGGAGGCGACCGTCGCACAGGAACAGGTTCTGCGCCGGGTTGAGTAGCGGAACCGAAAGGCATTGCCAATCCATCCAGCACGGTTACCCTCTGCCTTCGATCTTTGAAGCACGGGCGTTCGCTTTCCCGCTCCGGCGGGCGAGAGGAAAGTCCGGACACCACAGGGCAGGATTCCTTCTGAAAGGGAGGGCGCGGCGGTTCAAGCCGTCGTGACGGAAAGTGTCGCAGAAAACAAACCGCCGGGCGGGCGACCGCCGGGTAAGGGTGAAAAGGCGGGGTAAGAGCCCACCGGCCTTCCGGGCGACCGGGGGCGCATGACAAACCCAATCCGGTGCAAGGCGAAATAGGGGACCGGACGGCCCGTCCAATGGTTCCGGGTAGCGCCGCACTCCGCTCCGGCGGAGAGTTCCGCTTCGGCGGGACTAGAGGAATGGACGCCGCCCCGGGCTTCGGCCCGGGCGCACAGAATCCGGCTTACAGTGCTTCAAAGATCCCTTTCAGTCGCTTGTTGACGTTCTGCGGGCAAAGCCCAATCGTTTCCTTTTTTTCCAAATGGACGCTGCCATTGTCACAGGTGCCGACAGCCGCTTCGGCGACTCGGTCATCCGCACTCTTCTCAAAATGGGCTTCCGGGTCCACGCTCTCGGCCAGAATCCGGACACGTCGGCCTATAACGAACGTTACGTGATTCCCCACGCCTACGGGACGGGAAAGCTCGTCGAGCTGAAGCAAGCGGTGGAAGAGGCCCTCCGCACCGAGGGTCGCCTCGATCTGCTGATCGGCATCGGCGGGCCGGAAGTCACCACCGGATGGGAGCACCTCTCGCCGGAGGCCCTGGTGCGCCGCCTGCACGCCTGCCTTACCGAACCACTGCTGGCGGCGAACCTCTGTCTTCCCTCGCTCCTCGCGAGCAAGGGCTTTCTCATCCACGGACACCGTCGCCCGGTGGCCCGGGACATGACCGTCTCCCCCGGCTATTTCGAAGATTCCCTCCGCCAGGCCTACGACGACCTTTTCATCCGCAACGCCGAGAACGGTCTGCGCTCGGCGCGCATCCTCTACGCCTACCCCGACGAGGAACCGGAGAACACTTCGCTCCACGGCGACGTTCCCGAAGCCGTCGCGCGCGCGTTCGAGATCATCCTGCGCCAGAAAGAAACCTGTGTGGTTCGCGAGATGCACATCAGCCCGCGCGGTCTCGCGCCCGCAACCGGATTTCCGAATCTGGTGCCCGGCGTCGATCCTTACCAAACCACCGTCCTCCCGGAAGAAGGGGACGAGGAGAAGGAGCCCATTCTCATCCCGACCGAAAAGCCACGTCATTACGTCCAGATCGCCGAATTGAAGGACGTCACCAACGGCGAAGAAGATCCAGCCGCCGACGCGGCGTGGGAAGAGGATCAGGAGGACGAACCCCGGGACGCCGGTGAATCCTCCGGGGGCGGTCGCCGCAGAAAACGCCCTCCGCGCAAAAAAAATCGTTCGAAAAAGAAGCCCGAAGAGGACGGAACAAAAGAAAGTGACGACGAACGCGCCAAAGACGAGGCCGAACCGCCGAAAGACGAAACCGAACGGGACCACGGCACCACCGCAACCCCCGAGACCGACGAGACGCCGGAAAAGACCGAAGCGAAGAAAACTCCAAAGACGAGAACTTCAAAGAAGACAACCGCCCGCAAGGCGCGTCCCCGCAAACGTGCCAGAAAATCCACGACACGGAAAACCGGTGAAAGCTCCGGGGCCGAAGACCCTCCCGCCCCGCAGGTGGATAAAGAGGAACACGGGGATAAACCGCCCCCGCCTGAAACTGCCGCACCGTGAACCGCGTTTACATCAAGACCTATGGCTGCCAGATGAATGAACGCGATTCGGAGGCGGTCGCCGAAATTCTCCGCGGACGGGGCTACTCCATCGTCTCCCATGAAGCGGAGGCGGATGCCGTGTTCCTCAACACATGCAGTGTGCGCGACCAGGCGGAGCAAAAGGCCATCGGCAAAG
>CAYVUQ010000021.1:0-12749 GCA_964454915.1 uncultured Puniceicoccaceae bacterium | reverse complement strand
GGGCCGCCGGGTCGTCTCCGATGTCACAGTGCGCCGCCACGCGGCAACCTTCTTCTTCGGCCGCCGCGTCGATTGCACGGCCCATGCGTCCCTGGGAGCCGTTGAGGAGGAGGGGAAGGCTCATGCGATCAGACGAGTTTCTTGAGAAAGTCCAGGAACTGGATGGTTTCGGCGAGATTGTCGGACTTGTTGCAATCTTCCCAATCGATCCAAACGTATTCAATCCCCAGCCAGCCCGAATAATCGGTTTCCTTCATCTTTTCGACTACCCGTGCGTAGTCGATGGTGTTTTCGGTGAAGTTGCACTGGAGACGACCCTCTTTTGCCCCGCGGACATGGAAATGGGTGGCATGGTCGATGAGCGGTTCGGCTTCTGCGTCCGGCAGACCTGCTCGGGTGAAGTGGGTGTAGTCCACTGTCAGGGTCAGTCCGGGAACCGCATCGACGAGGGACAGTGCTTTCGCCGGGACGGGTGCCAGGGACCCCACGTGTGCCTCGACGCCGAAAATGATCCCGGCGTCTTTGGCCTTTTCCACCCTCCAGGCCAGCTCCTCCTCCGCCCGTTTCCACGAGGTTTCGGCAGGCTCGACATCTTCGAATAGAACTCCCGGCAAAGCGGTGACGTGTTCGCTGCCCGCGGCGGCGGCATACTCGAGGGTCCGTTCGAACCAGTCGCGCGCCCTGGCGCGGCGGTCGGCCTCGGGATGGTTGATGGCGAAAGGGACGAAATCGGCGTCCATCTGCAGAAAGACATCGGCGCAACGCAGTCCGAGATCGTCGAGTTTGGCTTTCAGTTGGCCAGCACTGGCAACGGGATCGGAGAATTCTTTGGATGGCCAGAGGTGGGAACGGCCTTCGAAAAGCCCGATATCGACCCCGTCCATGCCCATCATGGAAATCAGTTTCAGACTGTTGTCGTGGGAGAGAAGGGGGAAGGTGAAATCGGCAGCGGCGAAACCTTTGATATTCATGGATAGCAGGGGTTGAGGGTTGTGAAGAGGGCTTCGAGGAGAGAAGAATCAATCGCTGCACGCAACCGAAAACGAGAGGGTCAATCGTCCCGTTGCGATAACCCTGGATGTGTTTTGGCTTGTTCGGGGTTCCCCCGGAAGCACATGATCGTTCGGGTGGCCATGGAACTTCTTTCGCGCGGATCGCGGAACCGCCCCGTGGCTCGCTTTCATGACGACCGAGAACAATATTGAACAAGACAAGGCTCTGCCGATTTGGGGCAGGGTCAGCCGAACCAACTGGATATTCCTCCTGGTGGGTGTTGCGCTGACGATTGTCTCACTCTTCCTCATTGATTCCGATCTGGTTATTGCCGGGACCGGAACGGTCGGCTACCAAAGCGAGGTGCCCGTCTTTGCGGCGAGGGGAGGGGTGGTCGCCTCGGTCTCGGCGGACGAGGGCGATGAGGTGGAGCAAGGGCAGGTGATCCTGACCCTGGAGGATCCTGCCCGCGAGGAGGCCTGGTTCGATCTTGAGGGTCGGCTGGCCGATGCCGAGTCGGCTGCTGTCCTGGCCGAGACGGCTCTCCGCGAATGGGAAATCCGACCGGGAGAGGCTTCGGTCCTCGTCTCTACCGAGAAACTGGTTTGGTTGGAGAGGGCTTTGGAGGCGCGCAAGGATGTTCTGGAGGGGTTCGAGGATGCCTTTGATCGCAATCTCGTGACCGAGGTGGAGGTGCGCCGCGAGCAGATCGCCCTCCTCGAGGCTGAGATGGCGTTACTGGAGGCCAGGGCTCTGAGCGAGTGGCGGAAGAAGGGATTGCTGGAACTGGGCAGGGAGCGGCTGGAGGCCTTGCGCGAGTTGGCCGCCGGACAGCGCCGGTTTTTGCGCGAAGAGAAGGAGTGGCTGCGGGCCGAGCGTGAGAAGGGGAGCATCCGTGCCCCGATCGCCGGGCGGCTGGTTACGTTGGATTTCCGATATACGGGGATGTTCGTGCCCGAGGGTGCTTTTGTCGGTGAGATTGTGGACGAGACCAGCCCCTATGAGGTGGAGGCCTTGATTGGGGAACGGAACATCGACCTTCTGCGTCCGGGCGGAACGGTGCGTCTGCGCAGCACGGTGGCCGGCTCGCTGATCGGGGATGAGTTTCAGGGGCGCGTGAGTGAACTTCCCCTGGCACCGGAACGGGGAGACTCCCCTGGCGGGCCTCTGTTCGAGGTGGAGGTGGCAGTGGGAGAGGTTCCTTTCCGATTGGTGCCGGGATCGACGGTCGAGGTTGAGTTCGTCCTCGGGCGGCGCACGTTGATCCAGGCGATCCTCGATTCCCTTTCGGGCAGGAACGCCCGCAAGCGATTGCAGTCCCAGGGGTCGGATCAGGAAGGAGGGGAATCATGAACACTCCGCACCCTCGGGAAACCAACGGATACGGGCACGACGCCCCGGATCTGATCAACTTTGTGCTGAGTCACAAAGCGCGTTTGCTCCCCGGCTTGCTCCTGGCCTGCCTGCGTTCGTTCACGGTGGCACCTTTGCCGTTTTTCTTCCAGATCATCATCGACGATTACGTGCAGAGTGGCAACACCGGGGGCATTCTGACAATGACGGTGCTCATCGCGGGACTCCTGCTGTTGCACTACGTTCTTGCGGTGGAAGGAACGAGGGTCTTTGCAAACGAGGTTTCGCGGATGATCGCGGGGCTGCGCGGGCGGGTTTTTCAGAAGCTCCAGTTCATCCACTTCGGCTATCTGGACAGCACGAAAAGCGGGAGACTGCTGTCGAAGTACGCCTTCGATACGCAAAAGGTTGAAATGGCAATCATGCCGATGGTGAACCAATTGCTGCCCAACATCCTCTATGCCGGCAGCGTGATCACCATCCTGTTTTTCCTGAATTGGCAGTTGAGCCTGGTGGTGCTCGCCATTGTCCCTATCTACGCGGTCAGCAAGAAGTTTTTCTTCAATCAGATGAAGGAGTCCAACCGCGAGAGTCGGGTGGCCCAGGAAAAGCTGACGGGTACGGCCAGCGAATACATTTCCGCCCTGCGGCTGGTGCGGGGATACGGGGAGGAGGACCAGGCGACGACCACACTGGAGACCTCGAGCGATATCTACACCCAGCGGCGGGTGAACCAGATTATGGTCAACGCTATCTTCGGCACCTTTGCCCACGTGAGCACTCAGCTACTGAACGTGGTGGTTGTGGCCGGAGGTGCCTGGTTGGTCGTGGCTGGGCAGTTGTCCATCGGCACATTGTTCGCCTTTCTGGCCGGACTTCCCATCATCCTGATGCCGATTCAGATGTTCATCCAGTTCAGTCAGCAGTTTTTCATCGGAAGGGAAAGCTACAACAGTCTGCGCGAATTGGTCGATAGCAAGTACGTGGAAGAATGGAAGGGGCACCAGCGGCTGCCGCATCTCTCGGGAGAAATCACCTTCGAGAACGTGACCTTCTCGTATCCGGGAGGAGACAAACCGGCTCTTGTGGAAATGAACCTTCGGATCAACGCCGGTGAACATGTCGCTTTCGTCGGACCGTCCGGTTCCGGGAAAAGCACGACTGCCAATCTTGTCCTCGGTCTCTACAGTCCGCAGGAGGGCCGCATCCTCATCGACCGTGTCGCCCAGAAGAACCTGGACATGCGGTGGTTGCGGCAGCAGTGCGCGATCGTCATGCAAGAGAGCCTTTTGCTCTCCGGGTCCATCCTCGACAACATTCGTTTCGCACGGTGGAACGCATCGGACGCCGAGGTGCGCGATGCCGCTGATCGGGCCAACGCCCTGGAGTTCATCGAGCGGCTACCGGAAGGATTCGGAACCAAGGTCGGGGAACGTGGGGTCAGCCTCTCGGGCGGGCAGCGGCAACGGATTTCCATCGCCCGTGCCATTCTCCGCGATCCAAGAATCCTGATTCTCGACGAGGCCACTTCCGCCCTCGACTACCAGAGCGAGCGGCTCATCCAGGATGCCTTGCGCAGACTGGCGAAGGGTCGGACGGTCATTACCATCGCGCACAGATTGAGCACGATCAAGGACGCCGACCGCGTGGTTGTTTTGCGCGAAGGCAGGGTAGTGGAGACGGGACGGTTTGAGGAACTGGAGACAGGTGACAGCTTTTTCGCGAGTCTTGTGGCGGCGCAGGGCTGATACCGAATTCGTCAGATTTGTTGTTCAGTCTCCCCGCGCCTCCTTTATCGCGGCCTGGATCAATGGAAGACCGGGACCGTCCTTGTCGGCACTCCAGAACATCAAACCTCGCAGACCCCTATCCCGAGCGAAATCCGCTTTCGCCACCGCCGCCCCGACCGACTCGAAACTGATCGCCGAACCGGTCGATTCGGACGTCAGCAGAGCGGCCCGCCCGGCATCGTCCCAGCGGAGCGTCCAGTCCGCAGTGTCCAGTGGATAGAGAACATCGGGCACAAGGTTGCGGTAATCGTTCCATCCCTCCAGTGCCGTATCCGTATCCACCGATTCGAACGGAGCACCCAGCCATGTCTCACCCTTCGGGGCGACCCCTTCGAAGCGCACGCCCGCCAGCGAGATTCCGAGAACGATCTTCCCTGGGGGAACTCCTTGCGCCATGGCCGCAGCGGCTGCACCCGCGACGGATGCGGCACCGGGGCCATCGTCTCCGGTAGTGCGCAAAGGTGCGTTGTGGGCCACCGCTACGGACCACGGACCCGCGAAGTCATAAGCCATCAGGTTGAACCAGTTCACGGCGTTGGCCATTGGGGCCAGACGGTAGCGTTGGGCGAGGGAGTCGGCGTTTCCGGGGATCGCTGCGGTCAAGATCAGGTCGGTGCCGCCCGGAGTCCGGTCAAGGGCCCGACGCACCGCCAGTGCCAATTTGACCAGATTGGTCGAATCCTCCTCCCTGTGCATTGTTCCGTCCGCGCCACCTTCCACCGGGTATTCCCAGTCCAGATCCACGCCGTCCAGACCATGAGTGGCGACGAAGTTTGCGACAGCCTCTCCGAACAGTGTTCGTGTCGCATGATCTGCCGCCAGGTCAGAGAAATGTTCGGACGAACCCCATCCCCCCACTGACACCAGTTTCCGTATTTCGGTTGCTTCGCACAGTTCGAGGAAGGTGCGGAAGGCTGCCGTGCCGCCCTCGGCACTTTCGAATCCGTTACCGGAAAAATCGGCAAGCAAGGCTACCTTGCGGGTGTCCTCCTTCGAAAGCACCGGTTTGACGAAGGCGTAGATCAAGTGGGTAAGTCCGGATTCCCGCAGTGCTCCTTCTTCGATCCGGCCGACCCCCCATGCGGGAAGATAGGCGGCGAAGACCGGGTCCGCCGCGTCGGCTTGCGCAAAGCCAACCGACGAGAGGAAAACGAGTGTCAGGAACGCAATTCGCCGAAATCTCGACGAGCGGGAATCGGCATTCGGAGAAGCCGACTGCAACCGGTGCGTTCCCGTCAAGTCGCTCACATCGCGTGGAGGGCCCGACCGTCCACCGCCAGTGCCGCCTCTTTGAGAGCCTCCGAGATGGTCGGATGTGCGTGGACCGTCCGCGCAATGTCCTCGGCACTTCCGCCGTACTCCATGTGTGTGACCGCCGCCGCAATGATCTCGGAAGCGTTCCTGGCGATCATCTGCACACCCACCACCCGGTCGGTTTCCTTCTCGGCGTGCACCAGCACGATTCCATCGGTGGCGTCCGTGGCCAGAGCCCGACCGTTCGCGGCCAGGGGAAACTTTCCGGTTCGGACTTCAATCCCACGTTCCGAAGCTTCGGACGGAGTGATTCCCACCGAGGCGATCTCGGGGTCCGTATAGATTACGTTGGGAATCACCCCGTAGTTCACGTGCCCGGAACCCCCGGCAAGGATTTCTGCCAGAGCGACCCCCTCTTCCTCCGCCTTGTGGGCCAGCATGGGGCCACGCACCACATCCCCGATGGCGTACACTCCGTCCACTTTGGTGGCGAATCCTTCATCAATCTCGATGCGCTTCCTGTCGTCGCGTACGACGCCGATCTCTTCCAGGCCCAGTCCATCCGTGACCGGGGCCCGTCCCACGCAGACCAGCACTTTGTCCGCTTCGAAGGAGACTTCACCCTTTGGGCCTTCGGCTTCCAGCACCATCCGCCCGTCCTTGCCGGAACGGGCACCGGTGACCTTTGTGGACTTGTGGAAGCGCAGTCCCTGCTTCTTGAAGATGCGTTCGGCCAACCTGGAGATATCTTCGTCGAAACCGGCGGCGATCCGGGGCAGAAACTCCACCACCTCGACTTTGGACCCGAGGCGCCTCCACACTGATCCCAATTCCAGACCGATGGCACCGGCACCGACCACGACCATCTTCTCCGGCACCTCTTCAAGAGCGATGGCTTCGTCACTGCTGATCACCGTTTTCCCGTCGAACGGGAGGAACGGCAATTCGACGGACTTCGACCCGGTGGCCACGACTGTGTGGCGGGCGCGGACCTCGCGCGGCTTTTTCCCCTCGATCCGCACCCGGTGCGGTTCGACGAAGGAGGCGGTGCCGTGGATGATCTCGATCTTCCGCGCCTTGCACAGCTGGGCCACGCCTCCGACCAGTTTGGCGACGACATCGTCCTTGTTCTTCATGAGGCCTGCCATATCCAGGCCAATCGTTCCCGAGATGCCGTGCTTCCCGCCATGGTCGCGGGCCGCAGTGAGGATTTCCGTGGAGTGGAGGAGAGCCTTGCTGGGGATACAGCCCACGTTCAGGCAGGTGCCCCCCAGGGTGGACCGTTTGTCCACCAGTGCCGTTTTCAGCCCCATCCGGGCGGCCCGCAGCGCACACACGTAACCACCGGGACCTGCACCCAGTACGAGCAGGTCAAACTCCTTTTGCGAATCGGACATGGCGGAAGAGGAAAGGGAAAACCTCCAGGGGTCAACTCCCCGGGTGGGTGGAGGGGGGACGAAGCAAAGGACTTCCCTGAATTGAATCCACATTGCGAATCCTCATTCGCCCTGTCCGCTTTCCATCCGCCGAGCGACCCCTTGAAGTGCAGGATTTCGTCTTACCGTACTTGAGGTTTTGCTCCAAAGCCGTTAGCCCTCGACTATGGATGAATCGGGAAGACGGCGGATCGCTTTGACGGGGGGAACGGGTATGATCGGCAGTGCGCTTCGGTCCGCTCTTGAGCAGGACGGCTCTGAGGTGCTGGTCGTGAGCCGGTCGGGACGGCCCGGGACCATTCTCTGGGACCCCGGAGAGGGGGAGTTCGACGCATCACCGCTGGAGGGATGCGATGCGGTGATCCATTTGGCCGGAGAGCCCATCGCCCAGCGTTGGACCGGGGAGGTGCGCGAGCGCATCTACGCAAGCCGGGTGCGCACGACCAGGGTGCTGGTGGACGGTCTCTCGCGGTTGGCGCGTCCGCCCGGCGTCCTGCTGTCAGCTTCCGGGATCAACTATTACGAGTCGTCCGCACTCGGCGCGCGTGTCGATGAGACCGGTCCGCCGGGCGAGGATTTTCTTTCGAGAGTATGCCTGCACTGGGAACAGGAGGCTCTTCGGGCGCAGGGCTCCGGTCTGCGGGTCTGTCTGCTTCGCACGGCGGTGGTACTTTCTCCCCAGGGCGGTGCCCTCGGAAAACTGCTCCCGGTTTTCAAGGCCGGTGCCGGTGGTCCTGTCGCTCCGGGCGACCAACCGTTTCCCTGGTTGTCGCTCGACGACTACGTGCGGGTCGTGCGGCATCTCCTTCGTGATTCTGCGTTGAGCGGTCCGGTCAATCTGGTTTCGCCGGATCGGGTCACCAATGCCGGGTTCGCTCGCATCCTGGCCGGTGTGCTGGGACGGCCTTGTCTGCTCAAGGTCCCACGGTTTGTCGTGCGGATGGCGTTCGGTGAAATGGGCAGGAGCACTCTTAGCGAAGGTGTGGACGCGGTGCCGATGGCTCTGGAGAAAGATGGATTCCGCTTCGGCGATGCCGACCTGCGGTCTGCGTTGACGCGAATGCTCCGCCGGTGATTCAGGCTCGCTGCACGTGCATTGTTCCGTCAGCATCCATTCATGCGCGTTTTGATGGTCCTCTTTCTCATCGCTTTCCTGGCCGTCGGCGCGATCGGGTTTTTCCATTTGCGCAAGTCGCTGCCGGGCGGGCTCGATTTTCGCGGGCCGGAGCGCATCGTACCGAAGGGAGGCGTCGGCTTCTTCGCGGATGTGACCGGGCGTCGTTCATCCGATGGCCGGGAATGGACGCGGCGGCAGATATTCGACGAAGCCGTGCGGCTGATCGAAGGGGCGGACGCATTCGTAGTAGCGGATTTTTTCCTGATCAACGAGTTCGCGGGCGGGTCGCTGGACGGCGGGCAAGCCGATCCGACGTTGTCGCAAAGGTTCGTTGATGCCCTTGAGTCTGCGGCCCGAAGGAACCCGGAGATGCCAGTGATCCTCATTACCGATCCGATCAACACCGTTTACGGCGGAGTCGAGCAGCCCTTGTTCGACCGTTTGCGGACGGCCGGGGTGGAAGTCGTTCTCACCGATCTTTCCCCGCTACGCGACAGCAACTTGTTGTATTCCCCTTTCTGGCGCGCTTGCGTCGAGTGGTGGGGCGGTCCCGAGAATCCACAGGTCGATAACCCCATCGGCGAGGGGCGGATTCGCCTGGGTTCGTTCCTGAAGTTGCTGAATTTCAAAGCCAACCACCGCAAGGTTCTGATCACCGGTGACAGCGATGGACGTATCCAGTCTATGGTGACATCAGCAAATCCCCATTCGGCCAGCGCAAGGCATGGAAACGTTGCCCTGGTTCTTGAAGGGGCACCCGCCGCCGATCTTCTTCGCTCGGAGGAGGCGGTTTACCGCTTTTCCACCGGGCGGCGTTTTCCCCCGCGGATTGATGGGGCCCTGGAGGTCACCGATGCGGGGGTCGGCGATGAGAACAGTCTGACGACCGTGGTGCTGACTGAAAAGGCCATCAAGCGCGAGCTGCTGGACAGGATTGAACGGTTGGAGGGCGGAGACAAAGTGGATGTGGCCATGTTTTATCTTTCCGACTTCGATCTGCGGGAAGCACTTGCCATGGCGGAAATGCGCGGTGCCTCCGTCCGGCTGTTGCTCGATCCGAATAAGGATGCTTTCGGGAGGGAAAAGAACGGCATACCGAACCGTCAGACCGGCTCGTGGCTTTCGGAACGGGGCGTCGAGGTGCGCTGGTACCAGACCTCTGGCGAGCAGTTTCATTCGAAGATGGCACTTTTTCGTTACGGGGAGACGGTGGCCACGCTCGTCCTCGGGTCCGCGAACTGGACGCGCCGGAATCTTGAGAACCTGAATCTGGAAACCTGCGTTTCGGTATCGGGTCCATTGCGGGATCCGCTCTTCCGGGAGGCGGAGGACTACTTTGATTTCGTGTGGAGCAATGCCTTCGGCCGGACCGCGCCGTCGGTGCCAAACGATCTGGTTACCAGCGCACCGTTTTCCGAGTACCGGGACACCTCCCTGTGGAAACGGATTCTTTACCGGGTCATGGAAGCGACAGGTGCCTCAACCTTTTGACAGGAGTGAGTTCCCTCATGATCTTCCTCAGCCGATTCATCAAGTCTGCCGCCGTGCTCTTCCTTTGCGTTTCGTCTCTGGTCCGTGCGGACAGTGGCTCGGGTGAATTTCGATTCGGCGAAACGGAGGCCGACCGCGAGCTGGCCGCGATTTTGAGGCAGGAGGCTGCGCTGGACCAGGCGGCGGAGGAAGGGGCGGGGGAGGAGTCGTTGCTCCTGATGGCACAACAGGTGGCTTCCCGCTACGAGGATTTCTTGCGAAAGAATCCCTCCCACGTGTACGGGTGGATTCTGTGCGGGAAATTTCTGCGGTCGGTGGGTGCGGACGGTCGCGCCCTTGCCGCCTTCCGCAAGGCGGATGAACTGGAGCCTGATATCCCCGTTGTCCATCAACAGATGGGGGTGATTCTCGCGGATCAGGGGGAATACAGGGTTGCACTCCCTCTCTTGCTCCGAGCAGTGGAGCTGGCACCGGAACAGCCGGTTTACCGGGAAGACCTCGGTCGATTCCTCCAAATGTATGGGAAACGGCTGGAGGCGGACGGGGTTCTTGAGGAAGGTCGAGCGGCGGTGCTGGCCGAGGAAGCGTTTCAGGAAGCCTTGCTCCTCAAGCGCGACGGATAGGATCAACCGGGAAACAGGTAGCCCGCCGCCAGCTTCTTGTAGTCCTCGACCTGGCCCCTGGCCCAGGCCTCATCCCGGTCGAGTTCTTCGGCCATCAGAGAAGCGACGGTCGGGGCCGTCTCAATGCTCTGGGCCGCTCCGAGCAGGAGGGCACGGGTCCGGCGCGAAAGCACATCTTCGACAGTGCGGGCCATTTCCCGGCGGGTGGCCCAAACCACTTCCGCTTTCAGGTAGGGAAGATCGTCGTGCAACTTATCTCCGAGGGTGGGGTCGGAGGCGATCAAGTCTTCGATCCTGGCCGCGTCGGACCCGTACACCGACAGATGGGGAAACTTGCGGGGTTTCTGCCGGGTCCATCCGTGAATCTGTAGATGATGGGTGCTGCACGGGCGAGTTTCGAAGCTCGCCACCGTCTCCCCCTGATCGATTACATCCTGGCCCATCTTGCGGTAGGTGGTCCATTTGCCGCCCGCGATCGTGATCAGTCCACTCTGTGAGATCAGGATCGAATGGTCCCGGGAAAGTGTGGCAGTGTTGGAGCCGTCACCCGCCTTGATGAGCGGGCGCAGGCCAGCAAAGAGACTGCGCACGTCAGATGGTTGCGGGTCCCGCTTCAGGTAGTGCTTCGCGTGCGAAAACACGAAATCGATTTCTTCGGCGAGAGGTCGCGGTTCGAGACTGACGCCATCCACCGGGGTGTCGGTCGTTCCGACAACCACCGAATCGTGCCACGGCACCGCGAAAAGCACACGACCATCCTTGGTCTTCGGGACCATCACGGCGTCTTTTCCCGGTAGGAACTCCTTGGGCAGGACCATGTGGATGCCCTGACTGGGAGAAACGATGGGCTTCGCCTCCGGACGGTCCATCTTCAGAACCTCGTCCACGAAGACGCCGGTCGCATTGATCACTGCCCCCGCCTCGATCTCGAACTCATCGCCTCTATCCTCGTCCCGCGCACGGACACCGCAAATCACATCGTCCTTTTTGAGCAGGCCGACCACCTTTGTGTAGTTGGCAAGGGTTGCACCCTGTTCCTCGGCGGTCTGGGCGAGATTGACGCCGAGTCGGCTGTCGTCGAACTGTGCGTCGTGGTAAACCACGCCATTGAGAAGACCGTCGGTCTCCACGTTCGGAACGCGTTCGAGTGTCTCCCTGACCGAAAGAACTTTGGAGTGTCCCAGGCCGAGCTTGCCCGCCATGCGGTCGTAAACCTTTAGACCGATGCCGTAGAAAGGAGTGTCGATCCAGTTGTAGATCGGGATGACGAAGGCCAGATCATGGGCCAGGTGGGGGGCGTTCGCACACAGCAGACCCCGTTCCTTGAGTGCCTCCAGGACGAGCGAAATGTTGCCCTGTTTGAGGTAGCGCACGCCTCCGTGGACCAGCTTGGTGCTCCGGCTGGAGGTGCCTTTGGTGAAGTCGCACTGTTCCAGCAGGAGAGGCTTGAAGCCGCGGGCGGCGGCATCGACTGCCGCACCGAGGCCCGTCGCACCCCCGCCAACGATGATGAAGTCCCATTTTTCCGAGGAGTCGGCGATGCGGGCGATGGATTGATCTCTGTTCATGGCGGGGTCCTCTCTGGTTTCCCGGATCTGGGTTTTCGCTTCACTGTTTGTCCGGATTGCTCCACCCGAGGGATAGTCCGACTGCGCGTTTCCACTGTCTGCGTGCGGCGAGGGCATCTTTGGCTGGCATCTCGGGCTCGAACCGTCGGTCCACTTCCCATCGCCCGGCAATCTCGTCGCGATCCTTGAAATATCCGGTGGCCAGTCCCGCCAGACAGGCCGCGCCGAGAGCCGTGGTTTCGGTTAGTTTGGGGCGTACCACCGGTGCCTGCAGGTAGTCGGCCTGCATCTGCATCAAAAGATTGTTGCGCGACGCACCCCCGTCCACCCGCAGCTCGGAGGCCCGGGTGCCGACGTCCTTGGCCATCGCCTCGAGTACATCGCACGATTGGAATGCGATCGCCTCCAGGGCTGCACGGGCGATGTGGGCGTCCGTCGTACCGCGGGTCAGTCCCACGATCAGTCCCCGCGCGCGAGGATCCCAGTAGGGTGCGCCCAGGCCGGCGAAAGCCGGGACGAAATAGACCCCGTTGGTGTCGGAGACGCTCTCGGCCAGGGCTTCGATCATGGGAGAAGCACGGAAAAGCCCCATCCCGTCCCGAAGCCATTGAACGACCGCTCCACTGATGAAGATGCTGCCCTCCAAAGCGTATTCGATGGTGTCGCCGATCTTCCAGGCGATGGTGCTCAGAAGATCGTTTTCCGAGAGAATGGGTTCGGAACCCGTGTTGATCAGGACGAAACTCCCGGTTCCGTAAGTGTTTTTTGCCATACCCCTGGAGAAACAGGACTGCCCGAACAGTGCCGCGTGTTGGTCTCCAGCCATGCCCGAGATCGGAACTCCGGATGTGGCCGCGAGTGCGCACTCGCCGTAAACTTCGCTGCATCCGCGGATATCGGGGAGAAGAGCCCGGGGAATGTCCAGAAGCTCGAGCAGATCATCGTCCCATTCCCCAGTGCGGATGTTCATCAGCATGGTGCGCGAGGCATTGCTGGCGTCAGTCACATGGACCGCTCCCTCCGTTAGTTTCCACACCAGCCAACTGTCGATCGTCCCGAAGGCGAGGTCGCCTGCTTCTGCGCGTTCGCGGACGCCGTCCACGTTGTCGAGTATCCATTTAAGC
>CAYVUQ010000020.1:10738-12777 GCA_964454915.1 uncultured Puniceicoccaceae bacterium | reverse complement strand
GTTTCTGCTTTTCGTCCAGGCCGAGAGCGTAATCGCTCTTCTTGCGGCGCAGGCGCGGACCGTGTTGGCCGGGCGGATACGGTTTGTTCTCAAACGCGCGATTGGACGGGAACACCGCCTGGCCGAAGCGGCGGTTGATACGGGTGACGGGACCGGTGTAACGAGCCATAGGAAATCAAATTCGTGGTTCTGGATTCGGAGGGTGGATCAGACCCGGCGACGCTTGGGAGGACGGCAACCGTTGTGTGGAACCGGGGTGACATCAACGATGTCCGTGACGATCAGGCCCAGGGCCTGCAGAGCGCGGACCGCCGAATCGCGCCCCATCCCGGGACCTTTCAGCTTCACGACAACCTCCTTCATGCCGTGCGACATGGCGACACGACCGGCGGTCTGGGTGACGACCTGGGAGGCATAGGCGGTGGATTTGCGGGAGCCGCGGAAATTGCATTTACCGGCGCTGGCCCACGAGATCACGTTGCCCATTTTATCGGAGAAGGTGACCTTGGTGTTGTTGAAACTGGCGAGAACATGGCATACCCCGGAAGTGACGTTCTTGCTTCCCTTGGCCTTGCGGATCTTGAGATCGCCGAGGTCGCTCTTCAAAAGATCGGCGGCGGTTTCCTCCTGCTTCGCGGGCTTTTCCTCCTGCGCTTCAGGTTCGGCGACTGCCGAGCTGGCGGCGGCCTCGTCGATCTTTTCCTCGGGTTCTTTGGTTGTTTCCTCTTCGCTCATGGCGGAATTCGTTGTGGTGGTGAAAAGTTATTTCTTGCGAACGACGCCCACGGTCTTGGGACCGCCCTTGCGGGTGCGCGCGTTGGTGCTGGTGCGCTGGCCGCGCACGGGCAGGCCACGCTGGTGCCGGATGCCGCGGTTGGAGCGGATCGCCTGCAGACGCTTGATGTTCCCGGTCACCTCCCGACGGAGGTCGCCCTCCACGATAAACTGCTTCTCCTGAACGATGGAGGCCAATTGGTTCAGCTGCTCTTCGGTGAGTTCATGCGCTCTTTGATCAGGGTCCAGACCGGACTCCGCGACAATCTGCGCGGAACGGGTGGGACCGATCCCGTAGATATAGCGCAGGGCGTACGGCAACTTCTTGTTGCCGGGGATATCGACTCCTAGAATTCGTGGCATGGCGGAACAGGTTTGCGTGAAGAAAAACGATGAGATTGATGAATTTTCGGGGCCGTGTAGAGAAAAAAATCAAAAAAATCCGGATTTTTTCGCGGGCGACAAGTCAGGGAAGGTCAAATCGAGATCAGAAGGCGGAAGAGCAGTCGCGGCGACCGGGTCAATTCCCCGCAGGGGGTGCCGTCAATATCTCCGGCCCGTCTTCGGTTACGAGGACAGTGTGTTCGAAATGGGCGGAGCGTTTCCCATCCCTGGTCGCGGCGGTCCAGCCATCGGCCAGAACTTCGACCTTGTGGGATCCGGCATTGACCATGGGCTCGATGGCCAGGGCCATCCCCGGGACCAGGCGGGGACCCGATTTGCGTTTGCCGAAATTGGGAATCTGCGGGTCCTCGTGCATGGTCGGTCCAACACCGTGGCCGACAAAATCGCGCACCACGCTGAAACCGTTTTTCTCGACGTAAGTCTGCACTGTGTGGGAAATCTCCCCCACCCTGTTTCCGGGGCGGGCCTTGTCGATCGCACGCTCAAGAGCCACACGGGCGACTTCCAGCAAGGTCTCGTCGTCCGGTCGCGGCTTCCCGACGATGAGGGTCCGGGCGTTGTCCCCGATCAGTCCGCCGTAGAGCACGCAGACATCGACCGACACAACGTCGCCGTCCGCAATGCACCGGTCGAGACGCCCGATCCCATGGACAACCTCCTCGTTGATCGACAGGCAGGTGTGGGCCGGAAAGACCAGATCGCGGACACGGTACTGGTAGCACGCGCTTTTGCCGCCCATTTCCGCCATCTTCCGTTTGCCGATCTGGTCCAGATCGTAAGTGTTCATGCCGGGCTCGACCACCCGGCACATCTCGTCGAGAACCGTGGCCGCGATCCGACAGGCCTCGCGCAGGACCGGA
>CAYVUQ010000020.1:0-10728 GCA_964454915.1 uncultured Puniceicoccaceae bacterium | reverse complement strand
CAACAGTCCCGCTCAGTGCAGCACGAACTCGGCCCCGAGGGCCTGGGGCAGCCACTCCGGCTGGAGCCCGAAATTGTCCATGCGCTGGAGGTGGTAGCGATCGAAGTAGGCGCCCAGGGGGCTGGTGATGCCCGGGTCGAACTCCGGGGCCACGGCATGGGTGCGACCGCGAACCGCCGCCACCACCCGGCCGCCCTCGACCACTAGACCAGGTCGGCGCGGCGGAACATCGCGGCCTTGTCCTCCTGCTCCGCGTAGACGGCGATGTCGGCCACGGCGCCGGGCCCCAGGTGGCCGCGATCCGTCAGGCCTCGCGCAGGACCGGAATCAGATCATCGGAGATCAAGATCGGACTAGCGGATAAGCCAGGCGACGAACCCCAGGACAAAGAGCCCGCCAGCCAGGAGAAGGAGCGGACGCCACACTTTCCAGAAATCCCGCAGCTCGAGCGACTCCATCATCTGCCGGTTGCGGGCCTGCTGGCTCCGACCGCGGATGCGGCCCTTCTTGAGGAACCCGTCGTAGTGCCGCTGCAAAAGGAACGTTTCGACCTGGCGCATGGTGTCGAGGACCACCCCCACCGTGATGAGCATCCCGGTACCGCCGAAGAAGATGGCGACCTGAATGGGCACATTATACACGAAGAGGAGGAGGTCGGGAAAGACCGCGATGATGGTCAGGAACAACGCGCCGGCCAGGGTCAGACGCGTCATGACGAAGTCCAGGAAGCGGGCGGTCGGCTCGCCGGGACGGACCCCCGGCACAAAACCGCCGTATTTCTTCAAGTCGTCGGCGATCTGAATCGGTTTGAACATGAGCGAGACCCAGAAATAGCTGAAAATCAGGATCATCAGACCGTAGGTCACGTAGTAGAACCATGTTCCGCGTTGAAGGAAGCTGGCCAGATCGCCGAAGAAGGCCATCCCCGTCGCGCCCTCCAGGGTTTGCAGAATCTGGGCGGGGAACAGCAGGATAGCACTGGCGAAGATGACCGGCATGACGCCGGAGTAGTTCACCTTGAGGGGCAGGAAGGAATTCTGCCCGCCGTACACCTTCCGCCCGACGACGCGCTTGGCGTATTGGACCGGAATCTTCCGCTGGGCCTGGGTCACGGCCACGATCCCGGCGGTGACCACCACGAGGAGCACGATCATCAGGATGGCGTGCGGAAGTCCCAGACTGGCGGCTTCGCTTCCCGGGGGGGCGTTGAACATCCGCCAGGCCGTGGTGACCGCTCCGGGCAGGTCGGCCAGAATCCCGACCGTGATCAACAGGGAAATGCCATTGCCAATACCGCGCTGGGTGATCTGCTCACCGAGCCACATCAGGATAACAGTGCCGCAGGTCAGAACGATGGTCGAAGAGAGCAGGAACCACAGGTGATTCGCGATGACGATATTCCCGTATTCGGCTGGATTAAACCCCTGGATCAACGTCCCCGGATTCTTTTCGAGTGCCGTGATCAGCAGAACCGCCTGGACCACGCAAATGGCGATCGTCAGGTAACGGGTGTACTGGCTGATCTTCTGCCGACCGACGTCTCCCTCCTGCTGGAGTCGCGCCAGTGCCGGGAAAACCGCACCCATCAGCTGCATGATGATAGACGCGCTGATGTAGGGCATGACCCCGAGCGCGAAGATAGCACCATTGAGGAGGGCACCCCCCGTGAACATGTTGACCAGCCCCACGATTCCCCCGCCGGCACTCGCCTGGTCGGCGAAAAAGTCCTTGATGGGCTGCGGATCGATTCCGGGCAAAGGAATGTTGGCACCCACACGGGCGACAAAGAGCAGTGCCAGCGTGAAGAAGATCCGCTGGCGCAGTTCGGGAATCTTCAGGCAGTTGGTAAAGGCGGAGAGCATGATCCTCGGTTCTTTTTTCCGCTCCCACTCCCGCCGCGGCGGTCGGGCGGCGGACGGTTTCTTTGTTAGTCGGTCAACGCTTCGCCGCCCGCCGCTTCAATCTTGCTCCTGGCGGAGGCGGAAAAACGGTCGGCACGGACCTTGAGGGCGGTCTTCAATTCGCCGTCCCCGAGAACTTTCAGGGGCAGGGAGTTGTCGCGGACGAGGCCCGCTTTCACGAGCACGCCACGATCCACCTCGGTAACGCCTTCGTCCAACCGGGCCAGATCGGCCAGGTTCACAATCGCGAACCCCTTGTGGAACTTGAAATTGCTGAAGCCGCGTCGGGGAAGCCTCCGGTACATCGGCATCTGCCCGCCTTCGAAGCCGGGCTGGATGCTGTAGCCCGAACGGGCCTTGCTGCCTTTGTGGCCGCGCCCGCAGGTCTTGCCGTGGCCGTTGCCCTCGCCTTTGCCAAGGCGGCGCTTGGGGCGGTTGGCCCCGTTGCTGTCGATCAATTCGTGCAGTCGCATGGTCTGGGTTCTCCTTGGTTGTGTCACGCCTCCACCGGATCGGCGGGCGCTTCGTGCAATTCGCCACGGCTCTTGGCGGTGCGGAGCCTCGTCAGCCCCTCCATCGTGGCGTTCACCACGGCCAATTGGTTGTTGGAGCCGAGTGACTTGGAAAGAACGTTCTTCACGCCGGCGGCTTCAAGAACCGCGCGGACACCGCCACCGGCGATGACTCCCGTACCCTCGGAGGCCGGGCGCAGGAGGACCTTGCCGCCGTCCGCCTCGCCGAGAACGGGATGGGGGATGGTGTCACCGTGGCTGTCAACAGGGCGCATATGCTTCTGGGCCTGTTCGGTGCCCTTGCGGATCGCCTCCGGAACCTCCTTGGCCTTGCCGTAGCCGAAGCCGACCTTGCCGTTGCGGTCGCCGACGACCACCAGGGCAGCAAAGCTGAACCGGCGACCTCCCTTGACGACCTTGGCGCAACGGTTGATGTGGACGACCTTCTCGAAAAATTCGGATTCCTCCTGCTCGGGGGCCGGAGAGCGGGTGTTGGATGGTGTTCTCATACCTTAAAACTTGAGTCCGTTTTCGCGGGCGGCGTCGGCGAAAGCCTTTACGCAGCCGTGATAGAGGCGACCGGCGCGGTCAAAGACCACCGCTTCGATGCCCTTTTCCCTGGCCGCCGTGGCGATTCTGGCACCCATATCCGTTGCACCGGAGGTGTTCGGCCTCAATCCCGAACCGTCCTTACTGAGCGAGGATGCGTACACCAACGTGATGCCCGCGACATCGTCCACGCACTGGGCGTAAACGTGCTTGTTGGAGAAGCGCACGGTCAACCGCGGTCGTTCGGCGGTGCCGCGCACTTTGCGGCGGATCCGGTAGCGGCGGTTGCGTGCGAGTTTCTGTTTGCGTTCCAATTTCATTGATATTCCTCCGTAGGCCCGGGGATCAGGCCGTCTTCTTGCCCTCCTTGCGGCGGACAAATTCACCGGCAATGCGGACCCCCTTGCCCTTGTAGGGCTCCGCCGGGTAGAAGCTCTTGATGCGTGCGGCGCAGGCACCGACCGCCTGCTTGTCCGGTCCCTCGACGGTGATTTTCGTGTTATCCGCCACGGTCACCGTGACACCTTTCGGGATCGCGAAGTTGATCGGGTGGGAATATCCGAGGGACAGGTCCAGGACATCGCCCTTGACCGCCGCACGGAAACCGACCCCCTCGATCTGAAGGTTCTTGCTGAAGCCCTCGACCACGCCCTGGACCATATTCGCGATGACAGCGCGGGCCGTGCCGTACATGGCGCGTGCGCGCCGACTGTCGTTGGCCGGGACGACCTTGATCTCGCCGTCGGCGAACTCGATCTTCACCGACGCATCGAACGTCTGCGTGAGGGCACCCTTGGGACCCTCGATCCTGACGGTGTTGTCGGTGATCTCGGCCTTGACCTTGTCCGGGATGCCGACCGGTAGCTTTCCAATTCTGCTCATGGTTGTATCTCCTCGTGCGGTTACCAGACTTCGCAGACGACCTCGCCCCCAACCTTGCGGCGGCGGGCTTCCGCGTCCTTGAGCACCCCCTGGGGGGTGGAAACGATGGAAAAGCCGAGTCCACCGAGCACCTTCGGCATATCTGTGGCCGAGGTATAGCGGCGGCAGCCGGGCTTGCTGGCCCGCTGCAGGTCGGTGATCGCCGGAGTCTGGTTGACGTATTTCAGTTCGATGCGGATCGCCGGAACGTTCGGACGGGCCTCGATCTTCTCGCATTTGAGAAGGTAGCCCTCGTTGACGAGAATCTCGCCGATGGCGAGGCGCATCTTCGAATAGGGAACCTCGATCGACTCCCGTCCGGCGCGGCTGCCGTTACGGATGGCGGTTAGAAAATCTCCGATTGTGTCGTGAATGGCCATGGTTCTCTTTCCCTTCGCGTTTACCAGGATGACTTCGTAACGCCGGGGATTTTCCCCTCACTGGCCAGCTCCCGGAAGGTAATCCGGGAAAGACCGAACTTGCGCAGATGCGCCCGCGGGCGACCGGTGACCGAACAGCGGTTGCGGACACGCACCGGCGAGGAATTGCGCGGCAGCTTGGACAGCTGCTTCTGCGCCTTGAAAAATTCTTCGTCCGGCAGGTCCGGATCGAGGAGCTTGCGCTTCAGCTCATTGCGCTTGGCGCGGTACTTTTCCTCGAGGCGGACCCGTTTCAAATTACGTTGGATGGCAGATTTTTTGGCCATGGTGGTTGCTGCTTTCTCTCTGAAGGTTTCAGGCTGCGGCCTGGTTCTCGGGGCTATCGACCGATGATTGCTTGCGGAAGGGCATCCCGAGCCGACCGAGAAGATCGTGCCCGTCCGCGTCGTCGGTCGCCGAGGTCACGAACGTGACATCGAGCCCCATCTGGCGGCGGCTGCCGTCGGTGGAAATCTCGGGGAAGATGGTGTGGTCGGCGATTCCGAGCGTGTAGTTCCCGCTGCCGTCGAGCTTGTTCGGCACGCCACGAAAGTCGCGGATGTTCGGCAGAGCGATATTGATGCAGCGGTACACAAAGTCCCACATACGGGCACCGCGGAGGGTGACCTTGGCACCGATCGGCATCCCCTCGCGGAGTTTGAAGTTCGAGATGCTCTTGCGTGCCTTGGTGACGACCGCCTTTTGCCCGGCGATCAAGCCGAGGTCCTTGGCAGCATCCTCCACGGCGGCCTTGTCCAGGGCCGCGCTCACGCCCGTGTTGAGCACCACCTTCTCCAGGCGCGGAGCCTGGAGAGCGTTCTTGTAGCCCTTCTCCTTCATCAGCTCGGGGAGAACGGTCTCTTCGTAAACAGTCTGTAGTTTCGGTTTGTTCATGGTATCTCCGGATTTCCGACCCGGGGTTGCGCTTGCGGAAAAAAGGCGCGGAGAATGACGCGCACTCCTCCCGAAGCAAGAAAAATCCTCAGCCGCGCTTCTTTTCGCGCGCCTCCCAACGCTCCTGGAGCATCACATTCGACATGTGAACCGGGGACTCGCGCTCGACGATTCCGCCCTCCGACTCCTGGGTTTGCTTTTCGTGGCGTTTCCTCAGATTGACGCCCTCCACCAGCACGCGCTCGGCGGAAGGGTTGACCTGCAGAATCTTGCCCGTTTCGCCCTTGTGCTCGCCGGCGATCACGACGACCTCGTCTCCTTTTTTAATCTTTCTGCCCATTTTACAAAACCTCCGGCGCGAGGGAAATGATCTTCATGTACTTGCCGCGCAGCTCACGTGCGACCGGTCCGAAGATGCGGGTGCCCCGCGGATTCCCGTCCTTGTTGATAATCACCACGGCATTGCCGTCAAAGCGCAGGTAGCTGCCGTCCGACCGGCGGATCGGCGCCTTGGTGCGCACGACGACCGCCCGGACGACCTCGCCCTTTTTCACGGTGGCGTCAGTCGCGCTCTCCTTGACATTGCAGATGATCACGTCGCCGACCGAAGCCGTTTTCTTGCTCTGGCCGATGCGGCGGATCATTTGCGCGACCTTGGCCCCGCTGTTGTCGGCCACCTCGACCCTGGATTGCATTTGAATCATGGATGTTCCTCCGTTTCCGAGATAGGGCTCACAAAACCGGCGCGGCCTCGACCACGCGAACGATCCGCCAGCGCTTGAGCTTGCTCATGGGTCGGGTCTCCATGACCTCGACCTTGTCGCCGACCTTGCACTCGTTCTTCTCGTCGTGGGCGTGAAGCACCGTTTTCCGTTTGATCTCCTTTTTATACAGGGGATGCGGAATCTTGTAAAAATAGGTGACCTTGACCGTCTTGTCCCCGGAGCGGGAACTGACGACACCCATCAAATCCTTGCGGCTGTTTCGTTCATTCATAGACGTAATTCTCCGGTGCTCAGGCGGCTGCGGCTGCCTGCTTTTCCTCCAGAATGTTTTGCATGCGGGCGAGATCGCGGCGGATTTCCCGCAGCAGGTGCGGCCTCTCGACCTGCCCGGTCTGCTTGCGCAGGCGCAGATGGACGAGCTCGGCGCGTGAGTCGCGGATCTTTTTCTCGATCTCGGCGACGGACAATTCGCGGATATCCTTTGTCTTCATGGCTGGTTGTTCCTCCGATCAATCAAGGGTTTCACGGCTGACGAAACGACAGCGGAAGGGGAGCTTGCCATCGGCCTTGCGGAAGGCCTCGCGTGCGGCCGTAATGCTGCACCCGGACACCTCGAACAGGATACTGCCGGGCTTGATCACGGCAGCCCAGTACTCGACGCTGCCCTTGCCCTTGCCCTGGCGGGTTTCGGCCGGCTTCTTCGTCACCGGCTTGTGCGGAAACACCCGAATCCAAACCTTGCCCTTCCTCTTCAGGTGGCGGTTGATGGCCACACGGGCGGCTTCGATCTGGCGGGCGGTCATCCGGCCCCGGTCCAGGGTCTGGATGCCGAACTCGCCGAAAGCGAGGCTGTCGCCTCCCTTGGCGTTGCCCCGGATGCGGCCCTTGTGGACCTTCCGGTACTTCGTTCTGGATGGTAAAAGCGGCATGGTTATTCGTCTCCGTAAGGGTTAGAACTGCACGTCTTCGGCCTTGAGGCAGAGCCAGCACTTGATGCCGATGGTGCCATAGACCGTCTTGGCTTCGGCGAAGCCATAGTCAATGTTCTCGCGCAGGGTGTGCAGGGGCACACGGCCCGAGCGCTGTTGTTCGGTGCGGGCGATGTCGGCACCGCCGAGACGCCCGCCGACCTGGATGCGGATACCCTCCGCGCCCATCGCCATCGTGGTCTGCACGGCGCGCTTCATGGCGCGGCGGAAGGAAATCCGGCGTTCGAGCTGGAGTGCATCGTTCTCCGCCACCAAACGGGCGACCAGATCGGGCTTTTTGATCTCCTGCACCTCGATCAGGATGTCTTTGCCGATCTTCTTGTTCAGCTCGGCCTTCATGCGCTCGAGGTCCTGCCCCCGGCGACCGATCACCATCCCGGGACGAGCGGTGTAAATGGTCACGCGGATACGGCTGGACGCACGCTCAATGAAGACGTGCGGCACCGAAGCCGTACGAAGGCGTTTCTCCAGAAACTGCCGGATACGGATGTCCTCGGCGAGCTGCGGTGCGAATTCCTTTTTCCGCGCATACCAGCGTGCACGCCAGTTGCGGCGGACGGAGAGGCGGAAACTGATCGGATTTACTTTTTGACCCATGGTGTTGCGGAAGAGGTTCAGGATTCGTCGCTCAGGACGATGCGGATGTGACTGGTTCGTTTGCTGTAGGGGTGGGCCGAACCGCGGGAAGCGGGCCGGAAGCGTTTGAGGGCCGGACCCTCTTCGACCAGGGCCCGCTCCACCGTGAGATTGTCGGCGACGAGGTTCTCGTTGTTCTCCGCGTTGGACACCGCCGATTGCAGCGTCTTGCGGAGCAGCCGGGCAGACTTGCGCGGGATGAAACGAAGCAGCTCAAGTGCCTCGGCGGCGTTGCGGCCCTGGACTTCGCGGGCGACCTCCCGAAGCTTCTTCGGGGACATTCTCGCGTATTTGGTGTAAGCTTGGATTTGCATGACTCTTAAGGGGAGACGGTGAAGGTCTTGATGGCGACGGGGTTCCCGGGAGCGATTCTGGCGTCGTCGATCCGGTTTACGATCAACCCGACGGCGTGGTTCAGCTTCACGTCGGCGAGCAATATCTCACCGGTGCGACGCTGTCCGTCCGAAACCAGGCAGGTCATCCCCGTGCGGAATCCCTCCAGCCATCCGGCAGACAGCACGACAAGATCGGTCTCTTCGCCGGGGACGACCCGCGCGATCTCCGCACGGTTCGACGGCTCAAGGTTCTCGACGAACGCCGGGCGGGAGGGCGCACCCTGCAACACCACCGTCAAAAGCGGCAGCACGGGCAGGAGGCGTATGGCGGAGACGAACGACATGGAAAACGGTCAGCGCTGGGTGTGCGGGTTGTGCGTTTTGAAGGTGCGGGTCAGGGCAAACTCGCCGAGCTTGTGCCCGACCATGTTCTCCGTGACGTACACCGGGACGAAGGAACGTCCGTTGTGGACGGTGAAGTTGAGTCCGACGAAGTCGGGCGTGATCGTCGAGCGCCGGGACCAGGTCTGGATGGGCTTGCGGGAATTGGCCCGCTGCGCCTCCTCGACCTTTTTCATCAGGCTCGGATCGACGAAGAAACCTTTTTTGATGGAACGTGCCATGGTGTCGTTTTCTGGATCGGAAGGTTAGTGCTTCATCTTCCGCCCGTTGCGGCGGACGAGGATCATGGAGTTGGACGGCTTGGACTTGCGCCGGGTCGGATACCCCTTGGAGAGCTGCCCCCAGGGCGAGACCGGATGTCCGCCTCCCGAGGTGCGGCCTTCACCGCCCCCCATCGGGTGGTCCACCGGGTTCATAGCCACACCGCGGACACGCGGGCGGCGGCCCTTCCAACGGGTCCGACCGGCCTTGCCAACCGTCTGGTTGGCGTGCCCGAGATTGCCGACGAGACCGATGGTCGCCCGGCAGCGCGAATGGACCAGGCGAATTTCGCCGCTGGGCATCTTCAGCGTCGCCCGGGTGCCTTCGACCGCAACCAGCTGGGCGCCGGCACCGGCGCCGCGGGCGATGCGGGCTCCCTTGCCCGGCTCCAGCTCCACGCAGTGGACGCGGGTGGCGGGGGGGATTTCCGAAAGCGGATAGTTGTAACCGGGGTGGAACTCGCCGTCAGCCTTGTTCGAAGCGATCACCTTGTCCCCCACCTTCAGTTTGTTCGGCGCGAGGATGTAGCGTTTCTCGCCGTCGGCATAGAAGAGCAGTGCCAGGTGGGCCGAGCGGTTCGGATCGTACTCGATCTCGCGGATGGTGGCCGGGATATCGAGCTTGTCGCGGCGGAAATCGATCTGCCGGTAGAGCTTCTTGTGGCCTCCTCCGCGGCGGCGCGAGGTGATCCGCCCGTAGGCGTTGCGCCCCTTCGGGTTGTGCTTCGACCGGGTCAGACGCCGCTCGGGGCGCTTCCTGGAAAGCTCCTGACGGTTGCGCACGTAGTGGCGCTGGCCGGGAGTGGTCGGATGGAATTCAATGTTGGGCATGGTTTCTGTCTCCTGTCCGGGCCTCAGACCATTTCGATGGAGTGGCCCTCCTTGAGGGTGACCACCGCCTTTTTCATGCCCGAAATCCGCCCGAGACGGTTACGGCGCATGCGGTCGCGGCGGTGGCGCGGCTTCACGTTGAGAATGTTCACCTTTGAAACGTCCACCTTGTACACCTGCTCCACGGCCTGCTTGACCTGGGTGCGGGTGGCCTCGGGATACACCTCGAAGGTGTACTGGTTCAGGTGGGCGGTCTGGTCGGTCGCCTTTTCGGTGACCAGGCTTTCCTTGAGAACTTTGGCTGGTTCGATCATGACTCTCCTCCGTTCACGCGGGCAAGGACGGTAGCGAGTGCCCGCTCGCTGAAAACGATCCCGTCGAATCGGACCAGATCGTAGGCATTCAGGTTTCCGGCTTCGGCGAAGTGGACCCCCTCCAGATTGCGACCGGAGAGCGCGACGTTGTCCTCAAATCCGTCATCGACGAGCAACACCTTGCGTTCGGTGGCGATCCTGCCGAGAAGTTCCGCAAAGGGCCTGGTTTTCGGTTCGGAGGCCTCCCACTTCTCGATCACGCGCACGCCACCGTCGCGGCCACGCTCGAACAACGCCCGCGACAGGGCAAGACGCCGGACCTTGCGGTTGACCTTCTGCGAGTAGTCGCGCGGCCTGGGACCGAAGGCGACGCCGCCTCCGCGCAGAAGCGGGGTGCGCTTCGGCCCGCGGCGGGCCATGCCGGTGCCCTTCTGGCGGAACATCTTTTTGCCGGAACCGGCCACCTCGGCACGGGTTTTGGTCGAGGCGTTGCCCTGCCGGAGATTCGCCTGGATGGCGATGATCACCTGGCGGAGAGCCATCCGGCCCCGTGCGCCCTCGAATACCGGAAAACCGGCCACCTCGCGCTCGTCGCCGCCGGATCCGTCTGCGGAATAGTGTTTCAAATTCATCGTCTTGCTCCTTCGCTGTTCGTTTGCCTCAGGCGGCCGCCTTGCGGCGTTGCTTCTTGGCCGGACGCACCGTCACCAGGCTGCCGTTGGGCCCGGGCAGGCTCCCCTTGACGAGGAGGAGGTTGCGTTCGGGATCGACCTTGACGATGCGCAGGTTCTGCACGGTCCGGCTCTTGCCGCCCATGTGCCCGGGCATCTTCTTTCCCTTGATAACGTGTCCGGGGTCCTGACAGAAGCCGAACGAACCACCGCGGCGGTGGGTCATGGAACCGTGGCTGGCGGGACCGCCGCCGAAGCCGTGACGCTTCATCACCCCCTGGAATCCGCGGCCCTTGCCCACGCCGACCACATCGACCTTCTCGCCTTCGGCGAACTTCTCGACGGTCAGGGTCTGGCCAGCCTCGTACG
>CAYVUQ010000019.1:8267-12864 GCA_964454915.1 uncultured Puniceicoccaceae bacterium | reverse complement strand
CGTCAGACTCGCAACCAAGGCTATAACCAGAACCGCCGCAAACCGTAAGAATCCCAAAAAGTAAATCCCATGTCCGCCGCGCTCAATCCCAGCCCCCCGCCAATCCTCCTTTGGGCGGCATTTTTTTCGGGGTCTAAGGCAGATACCCTACTCAAGGTCGACTTGGAATGGGAATCCCAGAACGAAGACAATCCCGTAGAGGATTTCACTGTTCCAGCATATTATTCCAACTACACGACCAAGGATATGAGTTGGCTTGAGGGCAAACGCTATTTCTCCCGTACTGGCAGCCTTAAAGTAAAGTTGGGCAGGTGTGCCCGAGAGATAATAGTCTCCACCGGGAGAGGCGTCCGCAAGACTGAGACCGAGGGAGCAAAACAGAAAAAAGCAGAGACGATAGCCATCCATTTGCCTCCAAATAAGCCGCATTCATGCCGCAAGAGCAATATTATGAGAAATGTGGGGTTTGTGAAGATATGACTCGAGACCGAAGTTGGTTTGGGACACCCAGAGCTTTACGGAGAAATTACTTGACATGTCGAAGGTATGAACAAAAATTCACTCTATCATCCCCCCAAGCCATGACATACCGTGGTTACCTCAGAGAGGCGAGTGTGGATCACTGCTTGAGCCCTTTGGTGCTGATCCGGCAGCCAAAAGAACATGCGACGGACAAGAATGTCCGCCACCCGTAAACGGGACATTTCTGTCCCGCGTGAGCTGCCGTGTGCGGCGACAGGTTCTTTGTGGCTGGGACAGCTACAGTCGGAGTGGTGAGAAGGGGGCACCTTCGGGCACCCCCTGGAGTAGTCACTGACCAAAAAGCCACCGGTGGCTCCCCGAATGAGAGGGAAGGCGATTGCGCTGAACCGAAGCACTTCACCCATTTCCCAAACATTTCCAAACATTTTGTCAGGCAAAAATTGTCTTGTCAGAACAATTTTTCCCTGTCATAATTTTTCTTGCCTTGGAAGGTTTTGGGTGGACTCGGAAACGTTGGCGAAGAACCTGGAAGCCTGCGGAGGACTCTTCCACCGGATCACCGGTTCCCTGAAGAACTTATTGGACTGCCCAAATTATGGGTGTCCTCAAACTTCCTTAAAATTCTCAGGGGACAGAAGTGTCTTCGGTGTCCCGAGGGAACGGTGTGTCAGGCGGACTCATCTTTGTTGCCGGAACGCGTCCCGCATCATCCGGGTATCAACGTTCTCCGGCAACGCGCGCCCGGTGGCGTAGGTGTAGAGATAGGCCTTGAAGATGGCATCGGCGGCACCGGTGACGGCGGCCGAGAGCAGAAGAAGCGGAATGCCCACGGCCAAGGCCGGAAGCGGCCCGAGGGCATACCAAAGGGCCGCTCCGATCAGCAGAACCGGCAACATCATCAAAAACCCGATGGCACCGAGGGAGAAGTTCCCCGCCAAGGCGGTCCCCCAGGTTGACTTGAGGGTCTTCACCGACCGTTTGAAGGCTTCGACAGGGCCGACCCCGTCGGCAACGATCACCGGGATCACGAAATAGGCCAACGCGGTCCAGGCCGAACCGATGATGGCGGAAACGATCCGGCCGATCTTCTGGTTGCGCTCCAGCATTTTCAGCAGGACGCCCACCACGGCGGAGACCAGCGACCAGCCGAGAATGGAATGGAACCGCCGCGCCGCAAAAGATATCCCGAACCCGAGACCGCCCTTCCCGTCTTCCATGATGTTCATCGTCGATGCCACCAAGGCCGTGTTGAAAAACACGATAACGAAATAGTTACAGAAGTAGAAAAGGAACAGGGTGATGTAGATCGCCGGATCTTTAGAAGCACCCCCCTGCTGGGCTTCGTTCATCCAGGTCTCAATCTGGCCGCTCTGCCAGAGCGGCAGGGCGAAACTCGACACCACCAGAAACGTCGCAAGCGTCGAGAACACCGGAAACAGGATCAGATGCCTGTGGTCGAGCACCGTCCTGTAGCTGAGTTTGGCAAAATCCCAACTACGTGAAAAGGTTTGGAACATCACCCGGGCCTACAACAGATCAAACGCGAAAACAAGCAGCTTTCGTCCACTTCAGATCCAGTGCCGGGGAGCAGCATCCAGCTTTTCGGTCCGATGCGCAAAGAGACGCCTGCCGTCCAGAACTGCGCACACACGGGACAGGAATGTCCCGTTTCCGGAGGGTGGACATTCGGTGTGGAGGGTGTGATTCCAATCGATGTCACCAACCGTCGGTTTTCCGGCTTGCGCTTGGCGGCTTGGCTGAAAACCTGTGTGAAGTTTCTGCCATGGCCTACCGGATTCCCAGACGGATGATATTCGCCGCTGCTTTCTTCACCAGTTGGCTCGTCTCGGCTGATGTGGGGGCTCCCGGGGAGTCGTTCGCCACGGTGCCCGAGGCGGGTCTTGAAAACGAGGCTTCGGATACCCGGGAAGCTTCGAGCGGTAAGGAGCCTCCCGATACGGGAGGGGAAGATGATTTCGAGTGGTCGTTGCGCATCCGGCCCGAGAAGCGGAATCTTTTCCTCAATCTCAACGGCTACGCGTGGCACTTCAACAAGGGGGACGAGTCGGAGGAGAAGGTGAACGACTGGCCTTTCGGGGTCGGGATGACCTACGAGCTGCGTCGCCGCGAGGACTACATCTGGACGGTGGATGGCGATCTCTTCTTCGTGGATTCCAATCGGGATTTTGCGGCGGCCGCGGGGTCGTCGATTTTCTGGCGCACTCCTTTGGTGGACCTGGGACTGCGGGGCGGACTCCTCTACAAGAAAAATTTCGAAGAGGACTGGGGCGTGCCCCTGGGGCCAGTGCTTTTTCCGGTGCTCCAGTGGGAATTGAAGTATTTCGCCCTGAAGGTGTTGTATATTCCGCCGGTGCGCAAATCGACTGACCAGCAATTGTTTTTTCAGGTGCTGATCCCGCTGGGAGGCCCGCGATGAGCGACGGGGCGTCGGCTGCTGATCCGGCCCGGTTTGCCTCCTTCGCCACGGAGATCGTGCGGGAGGCGGGTGCCGGAATCGCCCGACGGTTCAGCGACGGTTCCTACTCCGTCGATGCCAAGGAAGACGGGACGCCGGTGACGGAGGCGGACCGGGAGGCCGAGGAATTCCTGCGCGAGCGGATCGCTCGAACCTATCCCTCGCACGGGGTGATTGGCGAGGAGTTCGGGACGGAGGGTGCGGACCGCGAGTACGTGTGGGTGCTGGATCCGATCGACGGGACGAAGAGTTTTGTGCATGGAGTTCCGCTGTTCGGTACACTGGTCGGACTGTTGCACCGCGGCAGACCGATCCTGGGTGTGATCCACCAGCCGGTCCTGGACCGTACGGCGGTCGGTGACAACCGCTCCGCCACGGTGAACGGGCGTCCGGCGGTGCTGCGTCCGGCCCGAAGCCTGGCGTCGGCGACACTGCTCTGCACCGATCCCTCCGATCCGGCCTTCCTGGCGGCCGGAGCACCGTTCCTCTCGCTGTTGGAAGAGGCCGGGATCGTCCGGACCTGGGGCGATTGCTTCGGATACCTGATGCTCGTTTCCGGGCGGGCGGATGTGATGATCGATCCGGTCCTCGAACCCTGGGACGTTCTCCCCCTGCTGCCGGTGCTCCGCGGGGCGGGGGTCTCGGTGGCGGGCCTGGACGGTGGGGCACCGGAGGAGTCGGGCTCCCTGGTGGCGGCTTCCTGCCCTGCGTTGAGGGAGCGCGTGCTCGGAGTCTTCGGCGATCTGGCGAACGATGGCTGAGGCCGGGCGGAAGCGTCTCCTGGACTTGGCCGACGGGGTCGTGGCGTCCGCAATCGCCGATCTGCCGACGGAAATCCGGAAAGTCGCGACCGATATCCCCGTTCTACTCTTTGAAGACATGCCGGAAAACCTGATCGAGCAGGGCTGGGAGCCCGACCTGCTCGGACTGTTCGAGGGCGGCGATCTTGGTGTGGTGGAGGGGGCGGGTCAGGCGCGCATCCTCCTTTTCCTGCGCAATATCATGGATTTCGCCGGAGGAGACCCGGATCTGTTTCGGGAGGAGGTGAGGGTCACTTTTCTCCACGAGCTGGGGCACCTGCTGGGTCTGGACGAGGACGATCTCGACAAGCGTGGGCTCGGATAGTCTTCCTTGCATTGACGCAACCTCCCGAACCCGGGATTCTTTCCCTTGGCAAGATGATGCGGCGCGTTGTGTTTGTGTTTCCGGTACTGTTGCTGGCTTCGGTCTCCGCCGAGGAGCGGCAGGCGCATGGGTTCGTGTTCGAACAACAGGTGTGGAACCACCTTTTCGGGCGCGGTTACACCGATGAATGGGACATCCCGGCGAGTGCCAATTTGGTCAATCCAGGACTGCCCGTGTCCGTAAAATACATTCGTTGGGGCGGTGCCGTTTATCTGGGTGACGCCCTGCGGCAGCGGTCCATCGACCACCCGTTCGAGATGGTGGTTGGCTTCCATGTCGCCGACGGGCGCGGGGGGAAGAAAACGGTGGCCCTCCACGATGTGCGGATCACCCCCGAAACGTGGGAGGCCTGGTGGGGCGGGGTCACCGCCGGGGAACTCGCCGCGTTCGCAGAGGAAATCCAGACGGGAACAATCGAGGAGGCCCGCACCCACGCTCGGAAAAGGGCCGCCG
>CAYVUQ010000019.1:0-8257 GCA_964454915.1 uncultured Puniceicoccaceae bacterium | reverse complement strand
CCGCGCTGCGCGAGCGGTCGGGGATTTTCAGCATCAACCCCAAGATCGACGACGACCAACGCCGTATCCAGTGCTCCATCCCGTTTGGGACCTTCTACCGCGAGGTGATCGGCGGCGAACCGGTGATGAGCGATGATCTGATGCTCTGGGGTGCGCAATGGCGCGATCCGTGATCCGAACGCACCGGTTGAAGGACCTTTGGAAAACCATCTGTAGCATCGGCTGTTGGGGCGGATGATCAGCCGGGCAGCCGGGTAGCGCGTGTCCCGTGTGTCGGGGCTTGCGGCACCGCAGTGGATCGAAGGTCCGACGGCGTTCAGCCCGGGGGCCAGTTCATGGGGCGTCCGCCGAGGACGTGGACATGCAGGTGGGGGACGCTTTCTCCGCCATCGGGGCCGTTGTTGATCACCACCCGGTAGCCGCCCGCGAGGTTGAGGTCGGCGGCGACTTTCCGTGCCACGAGGAGCAGGTGGCCGAGCAAAGGGGCGTCGTCTTCGACCGCTTCGGCGATGCGGGGGAGTGGTTTGCGCGGGATGACGAGGAGGTGGGTTGGTGCCTGGGGATCGATGTCCCGGAGCACTACGCATTGCTCGTCGCGGTGGAGGAAATCGCCGGGAATCTCTCCGTCGATGATTTTCTGGAACAGGGTTTTCTCGCTCATGAAACAAAAAGGGAGACGGGGGTGCCCGTGTTTTGGGACCAGCGGCTGATGCGCTCCTCGATGAGGCGGAGGGACTCGGTGCGTTCGCTCTCGGCGGTGCGGCTCCAGCGGTGGCCGACCGGCCGCACCACTTCGCGCGTGCCGGTCACGAAGAGGACGGCGGGCTGCCCGCGCTGCAGTCCCGCTACGATGCGGTCCACTGCGGCCTGGACCCAGAGGAAGCCACCCTTGAAGGCACCGGCGTCGAGCACGCGGCAGGCAACGGAGGGATGGCCCTCGGCATACCACCGCACCAGTCGTCGGATGGCTTCGGCGGAGGGTTGCACGGCGGCATCGGCGGTGCGCCCGGCGAAATCAAGTGCGCGGTCGATTTCGGTGGAGAGGAATCCCGAACGGGGAAAAAGCCCGCAGAGCAGCCCGTGGGCGGCCCGCACCTCGCGGATGCGGCGTCGATGAAAGGAACTGGCGTGGCGGTGTTTCATCGGCTGAGCCCGGATATCTCCTGTTCCAGCTCCGCGATGTCGCGGATGTCCTTGTAGGCGATGGCGAAGCGCACGTAGGCGATCTGGTCGATCCGCTTGAGGTGGTTCATGATCTCCTCGCCGATCGCCCGGCTCGGGATTTCGTCGAAAAACTCCTTTTGGAGCTTGTCCACGATATCCGCGATCATCATGTCGATCCGTTCCATTTCAACCGGGCGGCCCTCCACTGCCTTCGTGATTCCGTTGAGCATCTTGGTCCGGTCGAAGTCTTCGCGGCTGTTGTCCATTTTGACGACCCGGAGGTTTTCCCGCAGGACTTCTTCAACCGTGGTGAACCGGTAGCCGCACGAGAGACACTCCCTCCGGCGGCGGATCGAAGCCTCGGATTTGCTCACCCGCGAATCGATCACCTTGGTCTCGGTGGAACTGCATTTGGGACATCTCATGAAAAGGAACCCTCTCTCTTTCAACGAAGTAGGGAATTCAAAACGTTCCCGAAGGCAACCCGGAAATCGGATCGCCGCAGAGTGCGGGAATTCCTGCTAGACCGCCGGAAGTTCCGGATGCGGTTCACGGATGCAGCTGATGGCCGCCATGATTCGCCCGGCGGCGGTGTCGAAACGTGCCTTGTCCGACCGGCCCGGATCGAACTCCGTCGGGTGGACCGGGGCACCGAAACGCACTTTGAGCCGGGTGCCAATGGCCGGTCCCCGACCCCGCCCGAAGGCCCGGTGGCTGTTGAAGACCCGGGCGGGGACGACCGGCACTCCCGCCCGGCAGGCGAGCAGTCCGATGCCGCGACGGGGTTCCAGGAATTCGCCGTCCGGCGAGCGGGTTCCTTCGGGGAAAACCAGCAGACCCTCCCCCGAGGCCAGAACGTCCAGTGCCCGCCGAATCGCTGCCAGATCACTGCCGTCGCGGTTGACCGGAACGGCGTTGACCCCCCGGAGAATCGGCCCGGCCGGTCCCCGGAAGAGCGAATCGCGCGCGAAGTAGTGGATGGGACGGCGGAAGCAGATGCCGATGCCGGGAGGATCGAGATAGCTCGCGTGGTTGGCGGCGAGAAGAAAAGGGCCTTCCGCGGGAACGTGGTGCCGGTCGGCGGACTCTACCGGAAAGAGGCAGTCGAAGAAACCGGTGCAGAGGTTCCAGCCGATCCGGTAGAGCGGTTTGACCGGAGCCGCCATCAGTCCGCCGTTTCCCGGATCGTATGGCTGACGCGCCCGCAAATCAGATCGATCACTTCTTCGAGGTCGAGTGCGCCGGTGTCGATCCTCTCCGCGCCGGGAGGGCAGAGCAATGGCGCAGCCTTGCGCGCGCTGTCGGCCTTGTCCCGCTCCACCACCGAATCGGTCTGCCCTTCTTCGGAGCGGCGTTTCACGCGGGTCTGCGGATCGGCTTCGAGAAAAAACCGGTGCGATGCGTCGGGAAAGACGACCGACCCGATGTCGCGCCCCTCCATGATCAGCCCACGGTAACCTTGTTCTGCCGCCAGATCACGGTGCCAGCGTTGGTAGCGCAACAGGCGTTGGCGGACCGGGGGCAGGGCGGCGAAGGCCGACACCGACCGATTGACCGGGCCACTGCGCAGGTCGGTGTTGTTTAGCGGTCGCCCCGATGCGAGCGGGACCGCCTCCGTGCCGTCAACAGTCGCGGAAAGGTCCACCGCTTCGAGTGCACGATCCAGGTCCGGTCCTTCGTGCGGTTCGATTCCCTCGGCGAGCAAAAGGAAGGTCAGCGCGCGGTAATGGGCTCCGGTGTCCACGTGCAGGAGTCCCAGCCGGGATGCCACCCCGCGGGCGGTGGACGATTTTCCGGAAGCAGCACCACCGTCGATGGCGATCACGGGAAACACTTCGGGTGATGTCTGTGAGGATGCTGGCATGGGTAGTTTCAAACAGGATCGGTATCGCGCTGGAGGCGGGCAAGCTCTTCGAAGAATCCGGGGAAAGTTTTTCCGCAGCAGCCGGGGTCCTTGATCGCGATCCAGGGCCTGCCGTCGCCGTGGAGGTCGTGGCAGCCGAGGATGCCGAAACTCATCGCCACGCGGTGGTCCTCGTAGGTCTCGATCTCGACGGGCGCGGCAAGCGATAGACGCCGTGCTTCGTCCGGTCGCGGGACGACTGTCAGGGCGGCGTCCTCTTCTTCCACCTGCTGGCCGAGTCTTCGCAATTCCGTTGCCATGGCCGCCACCCGGTCGGTTTCCTGCACCCGCGTGTGGCCGATGCCCGTGATCCGCGTCGGGCCGGGAAACAGGGGGGCAAGGGCCGCAAGGGTGAGAAAGGTGTCGGAAAACGCGTTGAAATCGACGTCGAGAAACAGGTCTTGCATGGTGTCGGAACGGGCCGTGGGATCCCGCTGGACGGTGACCGTTGTCAGCCCGTCTCCGCCCCGATGGATGACCATGCCGACGCGGCGGAGCACGTCGAGAAAGGCAAGATCCCCCTGGAGCGAGGACTGGGGAAATCCGGCCACCGAACACGCGCCGCCGACCGCCAGCGGCAGGGCGAAGAAGTACGAGGCCGCAGTGGCGTCCGGTTCGACCTGGAAGACTCCTTCGGCGGTGCCGGGCAGACCGCGCCGCACGCGGTAGGCACCGTCTTCCGCAAGGGCTTCGCCGCCGAACGGGGAGATCATGGCCAGGGTCATTTCCACGAAGGGACGGGAGACCGTTCCGCCCTGCAGCGCGAACCGCGACTCGCGCGGGGCACGCAGGGCCGCCAGGAGCAGGGCGGAGAGAATCTGGCTGCTCAGGGAGGCATCGACGGTCAGCTCGGCCCGGCCCCATCCGCGGGGCTTGAGCCGGAACGGGAAGTGGCCCTCCTTGCCCGGGCACTCGATGCGGGCACCGAGGGCGGAAAGACCGTCGAGAAGCCCGGCCATGGGCCGTTTGCGCATGGCCGGCGACCCGTCGAAGAAGAAGTCTCCGTCCGGCAGCAGCGACAACGCCGCCGGGAGAAACCGGGCCACTGTGCCGGCATTGCGCACGTCGAAGGACCCCTCCCGCCGCCGCGGTGCGCCAGAGCAGCCGTCCACCGTCACGGCACCGGCGGTTTCCGCGACAGTCACGCCGAGGGTGGCAAAGGCATCGAGGAGGGCGCGGGTGTCTTCACTGGCGAGCAGGTTCTCGATCCGCGTCGGCCCATCGGCGAGATAGGCGAGCAGGAGCGCGCGGTTTGAAATGCTCTTGGAGCCCGGAATGGCAGCAGTGGCGGAAACCGGTGCACGGAAAGGGTGCACCGGCAGGATGGGTGGTTGCGGGGCGGTGGCGGTCATGGCGCGGGTGCATCCTGGTCCAGGGCGCGGCGGCACTCCCTTGCCTCGGAGAGAAACGTCCGCAGATCGTGCGGATCATCGAGCGCGGCCCGGAAACGTTCCAGCCCGCCCTCGAACGCATCGAGTGCCTCCCGGACGGCCTCCCGGTTCTGCACGAAAATAGCGGTCCACAGGTCCGGATCTCCTGCAGCTACCCGGGTGGTGTCGCGCAGGCCGGGTCCCGCGGCCGGGAAATCGTTCAGGCGGTTGTCCGCGAGCACCGAGCAGAGCACGGAGGCGGCCAGGTGCGGCAGGTGGCTGATTCGGGCGACCTGCCGATCGTGCTCGGCGGGGGTGCGCTCAATGACCCTCATGCCGAGACCTTCCCAGAGGTTGCGGCACCTCCCGACTGCAGAAGGATTCGCTGAATCGTGCGGGGTGACCAGGCAGGGGCGACCTTCGAAAAGGGTTTCCTTCGCATGGGCCAGACCGGATTTCTCCGACCCGGCCATCGGGTGCGCACCGACGAACGAGGCCGGGTGTCCCGGTGGAAACGCGGCGGCACCCGCGGTGCAGATCGCGGCCTTTGTGCTGCCCACGTCGGTGACCAGGCACCCTTCGCCGCAGACCGGGGCGATCTGTCGGAGAAGCGGCGGTATGCGGTCCACTGGTCCGCAAAGAACGACCAGGTCCGCGCGGCGGCACGCTTCGAGCGGGTCTTCGAGTACGGCACCACACCAGTTCGTATCGGCACAGGCGGCCCGCGTGGAAGCACTCGGGGACCACACGGAAACCGTTCCCGCGATTCCGCGCACGCGCGCCGCCATTCCCAGCGAGCCTCCGAGAAGACCCGCTCCGAGAACGGCAAGATGTTCGAACGGCGGATTCACGGACGGAACGCTAGAACACGGGGGGGAAGTTCCGCAATCCCTCGGTTGTGCGGAAAGAGGTTGAAAAGGTCCGCCTGAGGCGTGTTGAATCGTTCGGGTCTCTACACACCTTCAAAGAATATGGCCCCGCATCGTCGCAGACCTTCTCCTCACCGAATCCAATGGACATTTGTCGCGGTTTTCGCGGTGATCGTTTTGACGATTTTCTATCTGCTCGCCGGACTGGGACCGCGGTCCGCCGGATCGGGCGGGCGTGAGCGCATCACCAATGAGGCAACCCGGGCCTTCCTCGAACGCAGCGAGGAACTCGAGGAGAGCTTCGACGCCAGGGTTCTCGAAGGCATCGTTGACGAACAGGATATGGAGGTTCTGCAGCGGGCGATCGATTTGCAGGAGGAGTACATCGCCGCACTGCCAGCCCGCGACTTTTCGGCGACCGGGCGCCTCGAACGCCTCGACCGCAAGTATAGCGAATACATGGGCGAGATTTTGAGTCGTGAAGCGGAGCAGATTGAGGTCGAGGCCGAGAGTTTGCTGGACTCCGATCCCGATGCAGCCCTCGCTCGGTACCGCAAGGCCCTGGGCATCCGCGAGGACATCCGCGACAAGCACGGGACCAGTTCCTACAACCGGCCTGCGCTGTTGTCGCGCTTGCAACGAACCGTGCACGAGATGGATATCCGCCCTACTTACAATCGATCAGTCGCGATGGAAGAAGAGGCGGAGCGCTTGAAAGAAAGGGGCGAGCTGGTAGAGGCGGTCGAGCGTTTTGCCGAGGCAGCCCGCCTCCAGGAGGAAATCAACCGCACCTATCCGGGCCTTTCACTGGCGAAGCCATTGCGGGCGAGCCGTCTCCGCGAGGAGGAGGCTGCGGTACTCTCGGGGCAGCTCAAACGGCAGATCGACGGATTGATCCGCGACGCTGACGATCTTCTCTACGAAGAAAAATATCAGGATGCCGCCGGAGTCTTCGCACGCGCCCGGGAATTGCAGCGCAGCCTCAACCTGGAATATCCCCGGAGTCCCTACTCCTCGAAGGCGCGCGAGGACTACCTGAGGGTGAGGCAGCAAAATGCTGCTGGTTACCCCGATTATCTCCTCCTCCGCGGGATGGAAATGCGCCTCAACGAGGCCCTCAACGCCGGAAGGTTCGAGGAAGCCTCGCTTCTGATCGGGCAACTGGCCGACCGCATCAAGCAGTTCGGGATCCGGTATTCGCAGAGCTCACTGCCCCTCGAACGGTTGCAGGAGCGGGCGTCCTATCTGGAGCGCAAATCCGGGAACCTCCGCAGCATCACCGCAGCCGTGAATGCCGATCTCCTCCCCATGCCGGGGGTGCCGGAAGCACTTCTGCTGGCCACCGAAACCCCGCAGTATCTCTACGAATCGGTGATGGACGCGAATCCCAGCCGCAACTATGGATCGGACTTGCCAGTCGAAACCGTTTCACCGGGGGAAGCCGGTCTCTTTCTGGAGCGCATGGGCTGGTTGCTGGCGCGACCGGTGCGCTTTCCGACGGTGGAAGAGTTCCGCGCGGCCGCCGCCGCTTCTCTGGAAGAAAAGGGTCTGGAAATCTTTTCGGCGGAACTGGCCGAGGAGAAGTCCCGTTCGGTGACATCGGGATTGGCCGGACCCAGGGGGTTCCATCACCTCCTTGGTAATGTATCCGAGATGGTCACGGACCAGGCCGACGGTCGGAGTGTTTCCAAAATCGGAGGGAATCTCCGTATGGTCGAGGAGGAGATTCGGGAGTTGCGTCCCGTATCGCTCGACTCCGGCGAGCGCAACCGCATGGTTGGGTTCCGTTTCGTCGTGGAAGAACGGGTTCTGCCTTCGCTATTGCCGGAGAAACCCGACCTTTGATGCGCTACGAACTCGAGCCCGGACTGGAGGAGTTCCTCCGCTCCCTGCCCAAGACGGAGACACACCTGCATCTCGAAGGCGCGGTTCCCCTCGATCTCTACCGCTCGCGCCTGCCCCACCTGCCCCGGGAAGCTCCCTTTCTGGAGCCCGATTTCCGCTACCGCGATTTCGACCATTTCAACGAGACCATTCTCGCCCATGCCCTTCCGTTTTTCACCTCGCTCGACCGCTACGAGGAGGGAGCCGCCTCTGCGTTGGCGGCGTGTGCCGCCCAGGGCGTCCGTTATGTGGAGATCAGCTTTCACCTGGGAGTACTCGCCCTGACGCCAGGGCTTGATCCGCGTGAGGTGCCCGGCCGAATTCGGCGGGCGGCACCCGAGGGGATGACCGTCCGTGTTTATGCCGGTCTCCTGCACTGCGACTACGACGGTGTTCTCCGGGAGTGGATCGACGAGGCCCCCGAGTGGACGGGTCTGGATGGTTTCGATCTGCATGGCCCGGAGGAGCTTCCCCTTGAGGAATGGACGGCTGTCGCCTGGAAGCGGGCGCGGGTCGCCGGCAAGCGCAACCGCGCCCATGCAGGCGAGTTTCTCGGGCCGGAATTTGTGGAGAGGGTGGTCCGGGAGTTGGGGGTGGACCGCGTGGCCCACGGCGTGCGGGCCGCTGAGGACCCCAAGGTCATGCGCTTCCTGAAGGAGCGTGGTGTGACCCTCGATGTCTGCCCCCTCAGCAATTGGAAACTGCGGGTTCCCGGAGTCGATGCCCTCGCGTCCCATCCGATCCGACGGCTTTGTGCGGAAGGGGTGCGGGTGACGGTCAGTTCCGACGATCCCACCTTTTTTGGCAACCGTTTGATCGACGACTACGCCGCCCTTCATCTGGAAGCCGGCTTTTCTCCCGGTGAACTCGTGCGCCTGGCCCGCAACGGCTTCGAGGCTGCCTGGATGGACGAGGACCAAAAGGCCGCCTTGATCGAAGAATGCTCGGGCCTCCTCGCCGAGAGCGAAGGTTCCTGACCCATTACGGATGCAAGCAACCGCACTCTCCGGTCACCGATCCAACCACAACCCCACCCACGCCCACCCCCCGCCCACCCCCAACTTACA
>CAYVUQ010000018.1:10434-12968 GCA_964454915.1 uncultured Puniceicoccaceae bacterium | reverse complement strand
GGTCTTCTCCGAGCAGAAAGCGCAGCCGGTCTTCGCTGTCGGAAAGATTCTTCTCGGAGACGAGCCGTGCCTCCAGCCGGGTGGCCAGCTCTGCTTTGGCTTGGAGGATATCGGTGCGGGTGGCCAGTCCGAGGTCCAATTCCTGTTCCGTCCGGTTCAGTATTGTTTCGGCCAGTTTGATGCTGGAATCGCGGAGTTCGAGCCTGCGGTGGGCCGCTGCGACTTCCCAGTATGCGGAAATCACCGAGTCGAAAAGGTTCGTCAACGCTTCCTCGTAGCGAATCACGCTTTCGGTGAACCCGGATTCGGCACGGCGCACAGGCGCGAGATTCACGCCTGGACCAAAGTCGCGCGCCAGAGGTTGGCGTAACTCAACACCGAACTCGGACCCGTAGTCCGGATTCAGGAGTGCGTTGACCGAGTTGGTCTCCCTTCGATTGAAATTTGTTCCGGCGGTGACTTCGGTGCCCGGGGAGAACCGTTTGGTGAGCGATACGCCGGCAGCCAGGTTCTCGTCACGCGGCTGGACCGCCCCTTCGAGTACGCTGGCCGCCTGGGCCGATTCCATCTCCCTCCAGGAGACGTTGGCCGCCAGGGTCGGGTCGAAGACCGCTCCAGCGATCACCGTTTCTTCCGCCGCGATGGAGGGATTGAGGGTTTCGGAGCGGATTCCGAAATTTTCCGAAAGAGCGATCCGGAGGGCATCGGAGAGTTCGAGTTCGTCGTCCGCTGGGAGAGCCTCCTTTCCCGGGGGAACCTCGGTTGCGGAAATGACAGCCCAGGCAAGGAAAAGCGAGATTTTCGCCGAATGGAAAATAAACTGCCGAAAAGTCATGAACCTTCCAGAATTGGCAGGAATGGACTCGAAGGCAAAGAGAATGCACTTCAGGACGGCAATTTTTTTCGAAGATGCCGGATGAATTCTTCGGCTGCTCCGGATTCCGCCGCCTTCTTGGACTTTCCGGTTCCTCTTCCCCTCTCCCTTCCGGCGCAACGGACAACAGCGGTGAAGATGCGGTCGTGGGGCGGACCGCTTTCCTCGACAATCTCGTACTCTGGATGGGGAAGTTCCGCATGGGAGTGAAGCATCTCCTGCAGAGTACCCTTCGGATTCCCTTCCGGTGCAGTTTCGGGATCGCCCGCGGTGAAGTCCAGATGTTCGAAAAGATGATCGCATACTGCCCGTCCCGCTTCGATTCCACCATCGAGATAGACCGCTCCGACCACTGCCTCAAGTGCGTCCCCGAGCACGGCATCGCTGTCCGCCGATCCATATTGCCGGGCGGCCTCGCTCAGGATAATATGCGTGCCAAGATTGATCCTGCGGGCGATCCGAGCCAGGTTTTCGCCATTGACGAGTGCAGAGCGACGCACCGTCAGAACTCCTTCGTCAGCGGCGGGATTGTCCGCAAACAGGCGTTCGCTCACCAGCAATTCCAAAACAGCGTCGCCCAGGTACTCCAGCCTTTGGTTGGATGGAGTGCCCGTTTCGACCGTTGCCGAAGCATGGGTGAGTGCTTCACGGAGGAGGGTGGGGTCATGGAATGAATATCCCAATGCCTGTTCCACGTTGCCGGGGGCCATGGAGTGTCGAAAGTTGTTCGGGTTAGTCTTGTCCCCCGGGGCGTAGGTCGTAGCGGCGCAGAAACTCGTCGGCCAGCTTCTCATAGGCGAGGGCACCCGAACTGGACTTCTCGTATTCGAAGATCGTTTGCCCGAAACTCGGTGCCTCGGTAAGTCGGATATTGCGGGGAATGACGGTGTCGAAAACCTGGGCTCCGAAGTGCTGGCGGACCTCGGTCACCACCTGTTGTGACAGATTGGTGCGGATGTCGAACATCGTCATCAGAATACCCGCAAGTTTCAGTTTTGCGTTCGTTCCTCCCTCCTGGATTTGCTTCAGGAGGCTGAGAATCTCCCCCAGTCCCTCCATGGCGAGATATTCGCATTGAAGTGCCACAACCAGATAATCAGCGGCCGCCAGGGCATTGAGGGACAGCACGGTTGAGGAAGGCGGGCAATCGAGAAGGATGACACCAAATCCGTAGTTTGTCCGAAGGTCTTCGAGAAGTTTCGAGAGGGCGTGCAAGTAGTCGTCCTCGCGAGGAAGCTCGACCTCCGTGGCCACCAAATCGCGCTCGGAGCGGATGGCGAAAAGGTGGGGGCGGCCCGTTTCGACGATTTTGTCCGCGAGAGAATCCTCGCCGGTCAAAGGGCCGTAGGCACTTGCCCCCTCCTCTTTCTCAAGCCCCAGACCGCTTGTCGCGTTCGCCTGGGGATCGAGGTCGATGAGAAGGGTGTCGATTCCCCGCAGGGCCAACCCTGCCGCGAGATTTACGGCCGAGGTGGTCTTGCCAACCCCTCCTTTCTGGTTGGCGATTGCGAAGATAGGGCAGTCCATGATCCCGCAACCCATCGCATCCGACCCCGGCAGGCAAGCAAAAGCGGGACCCTCAGAAATCCGCAAGAATAAATTAACCAGGTTAATATATTCTTGCGGAGGCAGGAAAATTTTCTTGTCGAAAAAAATAAGC
>CAYVUQ010000018.1:0-10424 GCA_964454915.1 uncultured Puniceicoccaceae bacterium | reverse complement strand
AAACTAGTAAGGCTAAAATTGTCTTGCCCCTTTTTGCTAGGAGGGGCTGTTATCTTTTGCTTCCTGCGGCTATGCCTGCCGCTATGAGGATGGCACCGGCGGCGAGGGTGGGCCAGTCGGGGGGGGTGCCTGTGAGAAGCACGGCGACCAGGACGCCGATGGGGATTACCAGGTTGTTGGAGGCTGCCAGGAAGCCCGCAGGAACCCGGCTGGCTCCGTAGTTCCAGAAGAAGAAGCCCAGACCGGAAGCAACCAGACCCAGGTAGGCCAAAACGAGAATCTGAGACGAGGTCAGGTTGGGGACTATGGGGTCTGGCCCTTCGAAAAAGATGCCTGCCACCACCGTGACCAACAATGCACCAATGTAGAGCAGCCCGAAGATTTCACGCTCCGGGGTAGCGGGATTGCGGCGTTTCCATTCCCGAAACCAGACCTGTCCGCCTCCGAAAGCGAGGTTGGCTATCTGCACGAGGAGGAAGCCGAGCCAGAAGTCCCCTTCCGGTAATCCTTTGGCCCTGATGAGGGCCGCTCCTGCAAAAGAGAGAGTTGCAGCGACGAAGATGCGGTTCCGCCAGCGGCGGCGGGCCGCTGCGTCAATCAGTGCAATCCACAGCGGTGTGAAAACGGTGAACAGTGCCACTTGCCACGATTCCAGGTGTCGGAAGGCCGAGAGATACGCGATATACATCAGGCCGAACTGCACGGCACCAATTCCAAGGAGCGACATCCGGTCCTTTCCTCCGATTTGTCGAAGCCGGAGAAAGGGGAGGAAGCAGAGGGTGGCCAGCCCGAGCCGGGCGGTTGCCACAAAAACCGGATTCACCCCGCTGAGAAAGAGGCCGATCAGCCCGAAGGAAAAGGCCCAGACGAGGGTGACCCCGAGCAATGCCACCACCCCCGCGACGGTGGTTTTTCCAGCCATGGCTTTCAGGCGAACCGGTCGGTGATCAGGACCGTCGATGGCTCGACCGCGAAAATCCCGGCGTTCCCACTCGCCGGGAGAAGGGCGGTATCTCCCCTTGAAAATGAGATGCCTGAAGCGTGGTCGCGAAGGGAACCGGAAACAATGTGGACAAGCGAGGGGCACCCGTCGCGCTCCAGGGGCAAGCCGCCCCCGGCGTCCTGGTTCGAGCGGCGGATGCGGAACTCGCTGCACTCCGCGATGGCGATGGTCCCCGGTTCGTTCCATGAGGAAGCCGCGGAGGGTTCGAAATCGTCGAAATCGATGCACTGCATCGATTCGTCCACATGGAGCTGGCGCGGTTTTCCGTCGAGCCCGACGCGCCCCCAGTCATAGACGCGGAAGGTCGTGTCGGAGTTCTGCTGAATCTCGAGGATCAGGTTCCCTGCATCGATGGCGTGGATGCGCCCGCTTTCCACCAGGATCGAGTCCCCCGGTTCGACCGGAAAGCGGTGGACGCACTCCTCCAGACGTTCGCTCCGCAGTGCTTCTTCGAACTCTTCCCGCGAGACGCCGTGCTTGAGCCCGACGATCAGGCCGCTGCCGGGCTCGGATTCGGCGACGAACCAGTTTTCGGTCTTTGGCTCTCCGCCCAGTGTCTTTGCAACGGGAGCCGGCGGGTGTACTTGAAGCGAAAGACGTTGCCGACAGTCGAGCCACTTCACGAGGATGGGAAATCGGCGGGTTGGGTCCCATCCTTCGCCCATGACCTGGCCCGGATACTTTTCTATCAGGGTGCGGAGGGTCGTGGCACCCTCCAGAGGTTCCCGCAGCGGCGAATTCTCGTCGGCCCGATCAACGACATCCCAGCTCTCCCCGATGACCTTTCCGGGGGGGAGCTTGCGGCCAAGGGAGGATTCGAGACGGCGACCGCCCCACACGCGTTCCTGATAGATCGGTTCAAAGAGGACTGGATTCATGCGGTCGATTCAGCTAGAAACATGGGTTTGAATCCAGTCGAATGTCCAAAAAGAGAGTGAAAACCCCGAAAAAGAGGGTCCAGGCGACCTTTACTCCGCGCGTGTCCCCGGTACGACCGGTCAAGGGTGGTATCCTGATCACCCTTGGACTGTTGTTTTCCGTGGCCCTGGTGGATTATGCCCCGGACCAGGAGGGGCTGGTGCGGTTGTTTGCAGCTTCGACGGAGGCGGCGGCGGAGCCGAACCTGGTGGGACGTTTCGGTCGCGATGCGGCGTTTTTGCTTCTTTCGGGGCTGGGCCTGGGAACGGTGTTTTTGCTGTTTTCAGTCATTTGGATCGGTATCCTCTATCTCGTGCGCAGAGCGCATCTGGTGACGGTTCCCCGCCTGTTGGTTCTCGCTTGCGCAACCCTCGCGGCGGCGGGCCTGGCCAGTTCGCTGCAACTGGTGTGGTTTCCTGGAATGGAGGAGGTCTTTCCGGCAAACTTCTTTCCACGGGGTCCGGGAGGGATCGTCGGGTATTGGCTGAACGAGTCGTTTCTCCACGAGACCCTCGGGAAGTTTGGTAGTCTTTTCCTCTTGCTGTTGCTTCTTCTGCTGGGCTGCGGTGCTCTTTTCAGCGATCCCTCCCGGAACTTGTTTGAGCGGACGTTCCAGCGATGGGCCGAGCGGCGTGAGGATCGCAAACTCACGGCGGCCGAGCGCAAGGCCCGCCGGGAGGAAAGGAAGCGTGAGCGGGAAGAGAAACGGGCGGCAGTTGCCGAGCGACGTCGCTTGAAGGAGGAACGCCGAGCTGAGCGGGAGCGCAAAACGGAGGAGAAGATCGCCCGGCGAACCGAAGCAAGGGCACGAAAGGATGAGTTGAAACGGCAACGCGCGAAGGAGCGGGAGAAAGACTCCGGCGAGGCCTCGGCACGGATCGAATCGGCGGTGGACAGCCAGCTTCTGGCCGGAGGCATCCCCTCGCGCCGCCAGGCTCCGATTAGTCGCAAGCCCGAACCCCGCGAATCGGAGGAACCGGAATCCGAGCCGACCCCGCCCAGGGCAAAAACTGCACCAAACCGGCGCGAGAGAACGGACGAACCCGATTCTCCGGGCGGTTCATTCAAGATCGTGGCCGGTGAGAAGGTCGAGAAGGCCGAGGCCCTCTTCCCCGAGCGGAAGGGGGACTACCGGTTCCCGAATCTTGACCTCTTGCAGGAGCCCGTCGCGCCGTCGGCCGATCAGGTCGAGAATCACGAGGAGACGGCGCTGGCCCTCAAGAACACCCTGGCCGAATTCGGCGTCAAGGTCGAGCTGGGCGAGGTGCACACGGGTCCGGTGATCACCCGTTATGAAGTGTATCCGGCACCCGGTGTGCGAGTGGAGAAGATCGCCAATCTGGCGAAAAACCTGGGCATGAACTTGAAGGCGCAGTCGGTCCGTATCCTCGCGCCGGTCCCCGGAAAAGGATGCGTGGGAGTCGAGGTGCCCAACCGGAAACCCTCTCCGGTCTGCATCAGGGAGATCATCGAGTCGAGGTCCTGGGCCGATTCCAGGGCGGAGATACCGGTGGTGCTGGGGAAGGAGGTCAGCGGCAAGCCCCTGGTGGCGGATCTGACCAAGATGCCGCACTTGCTCATCGCCGGGTCCACCGGTTCGGGGAAAACCGTCTGTATCAACAGCGTGATTGCCTCCCTCTTGTATCACGCCAGCCCCGACGATCTGCGCTTCATCATGATCGATCCCAAGATCGTCGAGATGCAGATTTACAATGCGTTGCCCCACATGTTGATCCCGGTGGTCACCGATCCGAAGAAGGTGCCGGGTGCTCTGAAATGGCTGATCTCCGAAATGGAGCGGCGCTACCAGGTGTTTGCCCGCGCCAACGTTCGAAACATCGCCGGATTCAACGCCAAAATTGCGCGGGACAAGGAGGAGAGGAAGCGGGCGAAGGAAATGGAAGCGGAAATGTCCGCTGAGGAGCGTGCCGCCCTGGCTGAAGCCGGCGGGGAGGAGGACGACGGGTTCGAGATGCCGAAGGAGAAGATTCCCTACATCGTCTGCATCGTTGATGAGCTGGCCGACCTGATGATGGTGGCTCCGGCCGATATCGAGACCGGTATCGCCCGGCTCGCCCAGCTCGCCCGTGCCGCCGGCATGCACCTGATTCTGGCCACCCAGCGCCCTTCGGTCAATGTCAACACCGGTGTCATCAAGGCCAACCTTCCCAGCCGCATTGCCTTCAAGGTCGCCTCGAAGATCGACAGTCGCACGATCCTCGACGAGGGGGGCGCGGACGCGTTGATCGGGAAGGGGGATATGTTGTTTATCCCGCCGGGTGCGCATACCCTGGTCCGGGCGCAGGGGGCGTTCGTTTCGGACGAAGAGATCAACGGTGTTGTGGAGTTTCTCAAAGTGAACGGTCCGCCCCGGTTTCTCGAGCAGGTGCAGGCACAGATCGACGCCGACGACGAAGAGGGTGGTGGGGTCGAGGGCGATTTCGAGGACGACCTGGTGCCCCAGGCGTTGGAGGTCATTCGTTCCAGCAAGAGAGCTTCGACCTCCATGCTCCAGCGCCGCCTGCGGATCGGCTACAACCGGGCCGCCCGGATCATGGAGATTCTCGAGGACGAAGGTTATGTCGGGCCCGAGAACGGGTCGAGCCCGCGCGAGATTCTAAGGGACCTCGATTAGGAGTCGGTTTGGCCTCCCGCTGCTACAAATCGAGGATTATGGATATTTGTGAGCGATGATCGGTTCTTATCCGGTGCGCCAGTTTCAGGAGGCTTCCCGTGTGGCCTGTCACGGTTCTGTTTTTTCCTTCGTCCAGGAAGCGTTCGAGCCGTTTTCGTAAACCAGCCGCTGGAGGTCCTCAACGGAGTATCTCTCGAGTTTTCCGAGCCGGTTCAATTGACCGGACGCTTTTCTCGAAGCCTCATCCGCGACTTTCAGCACCTCCGGATCGGACGGTATTGCCGGTCCTGGAATCGGTTCTCCGCAGGGGGTATCTCGTCGCTCAAGGCCGCGGGAGGAGATACTTGCGGTCCAGGCTACCGACGTTGGCGTCGGGGTCGCGGTCGTCGCGGTTATTGCCCTCAAGGGGAAGGAAGCCGATAGACGAATCGGCGTAGGAGACGAGTGCCTCGCCGCGGTGGCGGAAGTGCACGGTCTTGAACTGCTCGTCGATACCGTAGAACTCTTCGATCATCGGGTTGTCCGAGGAGGCTGGCTTCTGGAAGGTGTTGACCTGTGCGGAAGTCGCGAAAACGACGGTTCGGGCTGGCTCCTTGATACGGGAAAAGCGAACCAGATCGCCGGTGCCCATCCATCCGCCGCCGAGATGGACGTTGTAGCCGATGCCGATATATCCCATCTGAAACTTGGGCTTGAAGGCGTTGCCCGCGAAATCGAAGCTGGGATCGGGCTGCGGTCCGGCGGGAATGAATCCGCCGAGGGGACCGGTTCCGGGCTGGAACCAGCGCTCTCCTTCCCGCCTTTGCATGCTTTCGAGAGTCTCGAAGCCGAACCACCATTCAACCCCTCTGCGTCCGCTTTCGCGGATATTCTTCCGGTACGGCCAGAAGGTGTGATTGTTTTCGACCAGATACGCAGCACCCCCTGCGGCGATCTGGCGGAGGTTGCTGGCGGAGGTTGCCAGCGAGCTGCTGAGGATGGCCTGGCGGGCGGTCGGAATGATGATCCCGGTGAGCAGGCCGATGATCGCGATGACCGTCAGTATCTCGATCAGGGTGAAGGCACGGGTGCGCTTTTCGTTGTGAATCATCGTGTCGAGGCTCTGCGTCGTAACACCAACAGGCCCATGCAAGCGATTCCACACAACAGTCCGGCCCATGCCGGCTCGGGGACCGCCGCGGAGAGATCGGCGGACCGACCAGTCGGGCCGTCGCTGGTGAAGCCGGGCGCGAAGCTGAAGGCGAACCAGGCGTCATCGACCAGAGTCGTCCCGGACACACCCGAGAAGGAATCAATCCAGGTGGAGGGATAGGTGGCCGAAGCCTGTAGTGCGTAATTGTCGGACCCCGAGTTGTAGCCTTCCCAGAAGCCGTTGTCCCACCAACCCTCGACGTAGCGGTCGGAAGCATTCGCGGGGCCGGCGTTCGCCGAAGAAGCGGGGGCCTGGTTCGAGGTTGAATCGGTATCGGTGTCGGAGATTCCGTCGGTGAATGAAACGGTGGTTGCATTTCCGTCGGGGTCCTCGGCACCTGTGACGGAGAACGATCCGCTGTTCCCGTACCCGATCCCGAATACCGCAGTCCCGTATCCCGTCCCGGAATCCAGGCGGATGAACAAGCCTGGATCGGCGGCTGCCAGCGAAACGAGCATGTCTTCGACCGTGAGAGTGGCTTCGTCCCAGCGATAGCCCCAGGCGAGACCACCTTGTGTCTTTCCGTCGTTCCAGAATAGCGCCAGACCAGTGCGGTTGGCGCCGGAGCCCCAGTAGTTCAGGTCGTCCAGGTCTCCGACGGAGGCCGTGGTCGTGGCCGCGCTGCCGACCAGCAGGAGAAGACCGCACAGGACGGAAGCGAATGATGTTCTTGCGTTCGATTGCATGGGTTTCTTTGGATTTCTTGTTGATAATGAAATATCACTAGCGACTTTTGAGTCTTGCCCGCGAGCTGGCAAGCAGAAAAAGTGGGAAAAATGGCGGTTCGTCGGACCAGGCAACGTGCGGTGATCGAATCGATCCTCGGGTCGGTCGGTCGGCCTCTCACGCGAAGCGAACTCTGGAGGGAGGCGCAGGTGGAGATGCCCTCCATCGGTTTCGCTACAGTCAGTCGGGCGGTCAACGATCTGGTCGATGAGGGGACGCTGATCGCGTTGCGCTATCCCGGGCAACCGACGCGCTACGAGAAGGTCTCGCCCAGGGAGCACCCCCACCTGCTTTGCCACCGGACGAACCGGATCTATGATCTCGACATTCCGATGCCCCATGTGGCGTTGCCCGAGATACCCGGCATGAAGGTGACGGGTTACGAGGTCTTGTTTTTTGGCGAGGTCCGGGAGGGATAGGGGAGGTCAGGTTCGCGTCCGCCGGTTGCCCTGTCCGTAGTCGGGATGATCCTGTGCGTTTTCCCCGATTCGACAGCAAAGGTTTGCCCTCGTTCGAGCACCTGGCGTAAGACTCCCCGTATGCAGAAAATCGCGCTACTTTCGGTTTCCGACAAAACGGGGCTGGTTCCTTTCGCCAAGGTGCTGGCCGGAGACCTGGGCTTCGCTCTCCACTCCACAGGCGGCACCGCCCGCGTGCTGCGGGAGGCTGGACTCGAGGTGACGGATGTCAGCGATCTGACGGGCTTCCCGGAAATCATGGAAGGGCGCGTGAAAACCCTTCATCCCAAAGTCCACGGTGGTCTTCTTTGCCGTCGCGACAAACAGGAGCACCTCGACCAGGCGCAAGAGCAGGGGATCGCGATGATCGACCTGGTGGTGGTGAATCTTTACCCGTTCGAGGAAACGGTCGCCCGGCCCGGCGTGCTGGAGGAGGATGCGGTCGAGAACATCGACATCGGAGGACCCTCGATGTTGCGCAGTGCCGCCAAGAATTTCGAATCCGTCACCGTGGTCTGCGACCCTGCCGACTATGAGGGCGTGCTCAAATCGTTGAAGGCTCCAGATTCGCCGGATGCACGGACATTCCGCAGGGAGCTTGCCCGGAAGGTTTTCCAACGGACCGCCGCTTATGACCGTGCCATTGCCCAATACTTGCTGGAGACCGAGGATGACTCCGCTCCGGATATGGACGCCCTGTCCGGCTTCGGCCCGGAGTTTCACCTCGATCTACCACTGGTCCAACGGCTGCGTTACGGTGAAAACCCACACCAGCAGGCCGCCCTCTACGGAGCTTTCGACGAATCCTTCCATCAGCTGCAGGGGAAGGAATTGTCCTTCAACAACATCATCGACATCTCGGCGGCAGCCTACCTGATCGGCGAGTTCGAGAAGCCGACCGTGGGCATCCTTAAACACACGAACCCTTGCGGTGTCGCCTCTTCCATGGACCTTCTGGATGCCTGGGAAAAGGCCTTCGCTACTGATCGCCAGGCACCTTTCGGGGGGATCATTGTCACCAACCGCACCTTCACCGGCGAATTGGCCGAAGCGGTTTCATCCATTTTCTGTGAGGTCATCATCGCCCCGGAGTTCGCGCCGGAGGCACTGGAGTGCTTCGGCAGGAAGAAGAATTTGCGGCTGATCACCGCCCGTTCCGGCCTCAGGGCGGAATCGCTTCGGGACATTCGCAGCGTCGCGGGCGGTTTGCTCGTGCAGGATCGCGACCAGCGCAGGCTTACCCCCGGCGATTGCCGGGTGGTGACCTCCCGGCAGCCCACCGAAACCGAATGGGCGGCCCTGCTCTTCGGCTGGAACGTGGTCAAGCACGTCAAGTCGAACGCCATCGTCTATGCAGGGGCCGAGCACACCATCGGAATCGGAGCCGGGCAAATGTCGCGCGTGGACAGCTCGCGCATCGCGGTCTGGAAGGCGGGCGAAGCGGGCCTCTCCCTGAAGGGGTCGGTGATCGCCTCGGACGCCTTCTTCCCCTTTGCCGACGGACTGACCGCTGCCGCCGACGCCGGTGCCACGGCCGCGATCCAGCCGGGCGGTTCAGTGCGCGATAAGGAAGTGATCGCCGCAGCGGATGAACGCGGCATGGCAATGGTGTTCACCGGAGCCCGGCATTTCCGGCACTAGGGTGCCCTGCATCCCGAGGCATTGCATCCAGAGGTCAAAGACCCTCGCGTTTCGAACTCGCGAATCTTGACTTTCAAAGCGTTGATACGGCTTTCGACTTCCTCAATCCTGCTTTCGTAGTACTCGGCGTTGCGACCGTCGAACGAGCCTGACGGGTCCTCGGCCTTCATCTTGAGAGTCTCAATGTCGGACTCCAGGTCTCCGATTTTCATGCGCAGATTATGGACGTGAATTTCGCCGACATCCCTGCCGCTGTCGATGGAAGCCCCATCTTCGTAGCGCGAAAAGAATGAACGATCCCGCCGGCTCAGACGGTTAAGGGGGAAACGGAAGAGACGATCATCACTGATTCGCCGCAGGGTTACCAGGCCCGATTCGATCCCCAAAATCTCCGCCTCTATCTTACGCCCATCCCGATCTGTCAGGGTTCGTGTCATCGGAAAGGAGGCAGGATCCGATGCATCGCTCGATTCCGTGAGGTATTTGTAGCTGCCGTAGCCAGCAACAATCAGCACCGCAAGGAAAATCAGGAAACGCACCATATCATCGGAGGTCGCTAACGTAACTCTTCCAGACGGGCAACCCTTTTCCCTCTCACCGAATCGGATTGCGGTGACGCACGGAAAAACTTTTCTTTGCGGCATGGATGTGAAGACCGCCGCCGCCGATTCCCTTTCCCGCAAAGCGAGCGACGCCTCGGGCCGCACTGTATTGGTCGGGCTCGACGGGTTCGTCGATGTTATCATCAATCCGGTGCACCGACGGTTCGGTCCGGGCGATGACTACGAACCGATCCCGGACATCGCCGCTTTCGGAAACCGCATCCTGGCGGCGGTCGGGAAGAGCACCAACATCGAGATGGGGCGGAAGCTCGAGAAGATCGGTGGCAATGGGCCGATTCTCGCTGATGCACTTTGCGAGGCCGGCTTCCCCACGCGCTACATTGGTGCGCTCGGCGGGCAGGCGATTCATCCGGTCTTCGAAGACTTCGCAAGGCGAACGGATGCTGTTTCCCTCGCCGATCCGGGGGTGACCCACGCTCTGGAGTTTCAGGATGGCAAGCTCCTCTTCGGGTTGATGGACACACTGGAGCAGGTCACTTTTCAGGCTATCCTCGACAAGATGGGAGAGGGAGCGTTTTTCGATCTGGTCTCTCGCACCGATCTGTTTGCTGTGGTCAATTGGACGATGCTACCGTACCTGACCCAGGTTCTTCAGGCCCTGGTGGACAGGGTCTATCCGCATCTCGGCCCCCGCGACCACCGGAGCTTCTTCTTCGACCTCGCCGATCCGGAAAAACGATCCGACGACGACCTGTTGGGAGTCCTCTATCTCCTGAAACGATTTTGCGCCTTCGGTTCGGCGACGCTTGGTCTGAACCTCAAAGAAGCCCAGCATGTCGCCCGTGTTCTCGGGTGTCCGGTAGGCGAGTCGGAAGAGGAGGCACTGAAGGGCATGGCACGCGATATCCGTTCCGAACTTCGGATCGATTGCGTGGTCATCCATCCCACCGATTCGGCCGCCTGCGCCACGAAGGACGAGACTTTCTACACGGACGGATTCTTCACCCCGCGTCCCCGCATCACGACCGGGGCTGGAGACCATTTCAACGCCGGGTTTTGCTCGGGACGGCTTCTGGGGCTGGACCCGCTTTCGTCATTGATCACCGGGTGTGCCTTTTCCGGCCACTACGTGCGCTCCGCCGAAAGCCCCTCTCTTGCGGGAGCGGCTTCCTTCATCCGTGGTATGGACTTCGCGCGAGCGGGGTGATTTTGGCTCTCGTCAATTCGGATTCGAACGGTTAGGTTTTCATTCATGTCGAAAGAATCACCGGAGCGAAACGGTTTGCTC